>JAICEV010000342.1 GCA_025923975.1 Propionibacteriaceae bacterium | reverse complement strand
GATGTTGTCGAGTTGGTCGGGACCAGCCTGGCGACGCAGGAATCAGTACCTGCCGCCTTCGCGGTGCTCGCGCTGCATCCGGACGATCCGTGGCAGGCGTGTTTGACAGCCGCCTCGCTTGGCGGCGACAGCGACACCATTGCTGCCATGGTTGGCGCGATCGCGGGCGCCTGTCATGGCATGGACGCCTGGCCCCCTGACGCCGTCGGAACGGTACGTGAGACCAATCAATTGGATCTGGAGATTCTCGCCGAGAAACTGCTGGCACTGCGCACCGGTCCATGATCACCGAGTTGTCAGCGTCTGTGGTTGCTCAAGCGACCACCAACGCTGACAAGTCGGTGTTTTTACCAGGTGTTGATGTGGAGGACGGCGTCCAGGCTGACGCGGTGCGGGCTTGAACGTGTCGCCAAGGTAGTAGGCGGTGGGAATCAGGGCGCCATGCCGGATGTCGGCAGGGATGCCCAGGAGTTCCGAGATCTCCTTCTCGTACCGCATGTGCAGGGTTGTCCATGCGGTGCCCAATCCACGGGCGCGCGCAGCGAGCATGTAACTCCAGGCGGCGGGAAGCAGCGAGCCCCACAATCCGGCCTGACTTCCAGCTCTCAGGTTTGGCGCACTGATGCAGGGGATGACCAGGACGGGCACGTCACCCATATGCTCGCCCAGATAGGCAACGCTCTCCCCCACTCGACGCTGGACCGCGTTCCGCTCCGGATCGTCGGCAAACAGCGCCGTGGCCGAGCGGGGTGACTTGAGGTACGACTCGACTGCCTGCCGGTAGTAGTCGCCGATCACCCGCCGGATGCTTTCGTCAGTGATCACCATCCACTGCCAGCCCTGCCGATTGGAGGCCGAGGGCGCCTGCAACGCCACTTCCAAACACTCACGGATAAGTTCAAGCGGCACTGGGCGGGTGAGGTCCAGCCGCTTGCGAACCGAGCGGGTAGTGGTCAGCAGCTCATCCGGTGTCAAGGGCAGCGTCGGCATGAGGTTCATGATCGCAGCCCAAGTGTGTGAGGTGTCGAAGCTTGTGCAGTACCGCAACGTCGTCATCTGACAGCATGGGCAGCGTGAAGATCATGTTCGCGTCCTTGGGCGCTTACGGGCACGTGTATCCGATGATGCCGCTGGCACTTGCCTGTGCGAACGCCGGTCACGAGGCGGTGATCGCAACCGGACTGCCATTTCTAGGACGGTTGCCGCTGCCGACCGTTCCTGGATATCCGCCTGAGCTGGAATTGGACTGGGCGATCCAAGAGACGAGGCGACGCCATCCAGGTCTCCATGATGAGGACTTCAGCATGGCCATGTTCGCCGACGTAACCGCGGAATTCGCTGCGCCGACAATGATCGAGCAATGCGAAGGGTTTCGCCCAGATCTGGTGGTCTACGAGGCGATGTTCACCGGAACGGGCGTCGCGGCCAACGTGCTTGGGATTCCAGCGCTGGCGTACTCGATCGGGCTAGCGACCTTCTTCTATCAGCCGCTGCATGCGGCGACTGTCGGCTATCAACGTGACACCTGGCTGCAGCGGGACCAGACGCCACCGGATGGAGACGGCCTGCTAGCCGCGGCGCTCATCAACCCAGCGCCACCGAGTGTGCGGCAGCCTGATGGGATAGCGACTCCGACCATTCCGATCCGATCCATTGCCTACAACGAATCCAGCGCTGGTGTACCGGCGTGGCTGTCCGAACCGGGTACGCGACCTCGGGTGTATCTCACACTCGGCACTGTGGCGTTCGGGGCAGTCGACGTACTCAGCCGCGCGGTCGCCGAAATTGCCGCACTCGATATTGATCTTCTGGTGACCGTCGGCCCGGAAGGCGAGCCCGCCGCTCTTGGCGAGGTGCCCGGCAACGTGCACGTGGAGCGGTTCGTCGCGCAGTCGGCGGTGTTGCCGCTGGTTGACGTGATCGTGCACCACGGAGGCACCGGTACCGTACTCAGCGCGCTGGAGGCGGGGCTACCGCAACTCCTGCTGCCGCAGGGAGCAGATCAATTCTTCAATGCCGAAATCTTGACGGCAGCCGGAGCTGGCCGTCGGCTACCCAATGACGCACAGCAGCCCGGCGCGATCGGCGAAGCCGTGCAGGCGCTCCTTGGGGACGCGCCGGAACGTCGGACCGCTGCCAAGCTGCGCGATGAGATCGCCACAATGCCCTCGCCCGCCGATGTGGTTCCCGAGCTGGTCAAGTTGACCAGCTAGTGCACGCGCAGGTGATCAGGAAGGTGGATCCTCCATCCGGAACCCGATCTTGAGCGTCACCTGGAAGTGCTCGACCTCACCATTGGCGAGGTGGCCGCGGATGTCAGTCACCTCGAACCAGTCCAGGCCTCGCAGCGTACGAGCCGCACGCTGAACTCCGACGCGGATGGCGTCATCGAGTCCCTGGCTTGACGTGCCGACGATCTCGGACAGCCCGTACACATGGCCGTTCATGGCGCTCCTTTGGCATCAGTTCTGATGCGACCTTAGCGAGCCTTGGCGGCCTGGGCCTGATGGCGCACCGGAGGTTTCATCTGCCGGCTCGTCCATCGACTGGCCGGGGCGATAGGTCTGGCGAAGCTTCGTTCCGGCCGACTGGCCGCCATCGACCGGCAACGTGACGCCGGTGATGAAGGAGGCGTCGTCCGAACACAGCCAGAGAACACACGCCGCCACGTCATCCGTGGTGCCGATCCGCCCAAGCGGCACGCTTTCAGCGGCCATCTGCTGAGCGGTTTCACCGGCGGCGCGCAGGTGATCGGTCAGGATGGGGCCGGGCGCGATCACATTGATGCGGACGCCCTGATCGGCATAGTCGAGCGCGGCCGATCTGCTGAGGCCGATGATTCCGGCTTTGCCCGAGACATACGCCGAGAGATTGCTCGTGGCGCGGAGGCCGGCAACAGATGCCATGTTGATAATCACGCCGCCGCCAGAGGCAAGCATTGCTGGGATCTGGTGCTTCATGCCGTAGAACGTGCCATTGATGTTGGTCCGGATGCGCAGCGAGAAGCCGTCGGACGGGATCTCGGCAAGCGGTGCAGGCATGGGACCGTCCGTGGCGTTGTTGACCGCGAAATCGAGTCGGCCGAACTCTTGAACGCACCGGTCAACGAGCGCTCGTACGGCATCCTCGTCGGTGACGTCGGCGGGAACTGCGAGCACTCGGCCGCCATCGTTGCGGAGTTCGGCGGCGGTCTCCTGCAACCTTTCGTTGCTTCGAGCGGTGATTACCACGGCCGCGCCCGCCTGGGTAAAGGCAGCCGCGATGCCGGCCCCGATGCCCTGGCTGCCGCCGGTGATCAATGCCACCCGATCTGCGAAGTCATAGTGAAGAGCCATGCATCCACGTCTACTCCAGGCTGACGGTGCATCGTCAGCCGCTAGACGCAATTTCTCCTACGCTGTCTGACGTAGGACACGCAGCGCCATCTTTGGCCAGCCAGATTTGGGCTGCATCATCAGACAGACTGTCTGATGGGTAGAGCAGTGTTCTGCCTGATCAGGCATACGTTCCTGGTTCCAGATAGCTCTAAGCATCGCGAAAACCTCACTAGTGCTCCACGAGACAGCCCTCCGCGTAGATATCGACGCCCCGCTGCTGGATCTCAGGCTGTGACCTGGTGTACACCGCAACGTGGTGGCGGGTTTGGAGTGCCCCGACGGCCTGGCGCACGAGCCGCTACAGTCGATGGAATGTCGAGCCATATGCAGACCCGCCGTCGGCGCGGGGGCATAGCGCTGGTGCTGGCCGCCCTGGCTGTCGGGCTGGTAGTCGTGGAACCGTTCCCAAAGGGCAAGGTGCTGCTCTCGCTCACCTCTACGCACGGCATCGATACCGGCGACATCCCCGCGCTAGCGATGCTGCTAGTCGCGGCCCATCTCGTCATCCGTTCATAGTCACGGACGATCACATCGGACTGGGACAGCGTGGCCGATGCCAAGCCACACGTAGCTTCATGCTCTTGCCGGATGTTTCGCGTCGATAGGTCATCAACTTCGCCGTGCCGGAGTCACGATGCGTGGTGGCGGCCCTCGGCTCGTCCTGCCTACACAAAAACAGATCCAGGAGCTTCGTCAGCGTGGCCTGACCTGGAATGAGATAGCTGAACAGGTCGGCATGACGGTTTCAGGTCCCTGGAGCCGCTACCGGAGGGCACGGCCGCCAAAGCCCCCCCCCCGCTTGGGCCGTTGCCAGCAGGTTCTCGCCGACGCCCTTGATCAAAACCTGGCGATTGGCGTTCGGGCAGCCGTCGCTAATCATCGTCCGGACCAGCTCGGCG
>JAICEV010000341.1 GCA_025923975.1 Propionibacteriaceae bacterium | reverse complement strand
GGTCGCCGCCGCGACAGGTCGGGCCGGTCCTGGCCGGACGAGGCGCTCGTCACCCTGCCCGAGCATACGTCGTCACCAGGAATCGAGCTGCTGCGGCGGGGACTGCTGGCATTGATGCTGCTACTTGTTGTGGTCTTGATTGTATGGATTGACCGGGACGCTTACGTCGACAACTACGACGGCGAGGTCGATCTCATTGATTCGATCTACTACGCGACGGTAACGCTCACCACGACCGGCTATGGCGACATCACGCCGGTGGCGCCACATGCCAGGGTCATAAGCGCGGTCATTGTCACGCCCTTGCGGATTGCGTTCCTGGTGTTGTTGGTGGGAACGACTCTCGAGGTGCTGGCACACCATGGCCGTCGTATGTTCAAAGACGCACGCTGGAGGAAACGGATGCGCAATCACGTCGTGGTCGTGGGGTTTGGTACCAAGGGCAGAAGCGCGGTGGAGACGCTTCAGAACAACGGCATGAACCCGGCCCAAATTGTCATCATCGACGGCCGGCCGTCGGCGATTACCGATGCGAACGTGCGCGGTTACGCCGCGATTGAGGGTGATGCGACTCGGCGTGAGATCTTGCGTCGGGCTGAGATCATGAAGGCCCGCGAAGTGATCATCACCGTCGACCGGGACGACTCGGCCATCCTCGTGATGCTCACCGTGCGCCAGTTGAACCCGAGCGCACATGTCGTCGTGGCGGTGCGTGAGGATGCCAATGCCTCGCTGCTCCGTCAGTCGGGTGCCAATGCTGTGGTGACCTCGTCGGAAGCAGTCGGACGGCTCCTCGGACTCTCTGCGGTCAGCCCCAATCTTGGGACGATCATCGAAGACCTGCTGTCCAGCAATGAGGGTCTCGAGGTGGCGGAACGGCCGATTACTAGGGAAGAGATTGGCCGCTCTCCGGGTGAGGTCGACGGTGAACGGGTGATCGCGGTGGTCCGCAACAAGACACTGCGTCGTTTCTACGATCCGACGGTGGCGAAGCTTGAAGGTGGCGACCAGGTCGTGGTGGTACGTCACGCTGCCGAGGAGGTCGAGCAGGAGACCATTAGCGCAAATCGACGGAATCGAGCCGCGCAACAAAGCTGATCACAGGAACCTCGAGTGGCTCACAAAACGCGTGGGTAGGCTCCGCAGTCAAGCAGTCCGTTAAGCGGCGTAACTCCGAATAACCACCTGAACAGACGCCATAACTTCCAGCTAGTTCGAGTCGGAACATCAACTCCTGCTGGCCGAAGCAACTAGTTGTCTAGAATGGCATTCTGCTGAGGAGGAACGCGCTGTGAGCGATCACGGGGCGGCGGCCATACGGCCGTCGATCCAACAGGCCAAGCCGGCGGGCCCGCGGGGCCACGTCGCCCATGAGCCGCGGCGCGCTCTCATTCTGCCCGAACCGGAGACCGATGGTCCCGGAAACGAATCAAGCCCTAGCCTTCCGGTTCGGATCAGCGCCACCGCGGAGCATCAGCGGGTCAAGATGCGGCAGCGAATCGCACGCCTCGGTTCCACTCGGCCGCAAACACCCGCCCTGGATCCGCTTTTCCGCATCATCCGTGCCAATCACCCGAAGGCCGACCTAGGACTGGTGGAGCGCGCATATCGCAAGGCTGAGCAGTTGCACACCGGCCAGATGCGCAAGAGTGGGGACGCCTTCATCACTCATCCGCTGGCAGTCACCACGATTCTCGCCGAGCTGGGCATGACGGAGGCCACCCTCTGCGCGTCATTGCTCCACGACACCGTGGAAGACACTGACTACACGCTTGGGCAACTGACGCGCGACTTCGGCGAAGAGATCGCCCTGCTCGTGGATGGCTGCACCAAGCTGGACAAGGTTAAGTACGGCGAATCAGCCAAGTCCGAGACCATCCGCAAGATGGTCGTTGCAATGAGCAGAGACATCCGGGTATTGGTGATCAAGCTCGCCGACCGGCTGCACAACATGCGGACGCTGCACTACCTGCGCCCGGACAAGCAGTCCCGGATCGCTGCAGAGACGCTGGAGATCTTCGCCCCGCTGGCGCATCGGCTTGGCATGAACACCATCAAGTGGGAGCTGGAGGACCTTGCCTTCGGCACCTTGTATCCCAAGGTTTACGACGAGATCGTACGGCTGGTAGCCGAGGCTGCTCCCAGCCGCGACGAGTACCTGTCCCGCGTCATCGATCAGGTGCACGCCGATCTACGGGCCGCCAAGATCAGGGCAACCGTCACGGGCCGGCCGAAGCATTACTACTCGATCTATCAAAAGATGGTGGTACGCGGTCGAGACTTCCAGGAGATCTACGATCTGGTGGGCCTCCGTGTACTGGTGGAGTCCAACCGGGACTGCTATGCGGCGCTTGGTGTATTGCACGTCCGCTGGAACCCGTTGCCGGGCCGGTTCAAGGACTACATCGCTATGCCGAAGTTCAACATGTACCAGTCCCTCCACACCACGGTTCTGGGACCAGCGGGAAAGCCGGTCGAGCTGCAGATCCGAACCGACGACATGCATCGTCGTGCCGAGTACGGCGTAGCCGCCCATTGGAAGTACAAGGAAGGTAAGGGCGGCACCGCTCTGCCCGTGAAGGGTGCTGACGATGCCAGCGAACTGATCTGGGTCAGGCAGCTACTCGACTGGCAGCGGGAGACGGCCGACCCGGGCGAGTTCTTGGATTCCCTGCGCTTCGAGATCAACTCCAACGAGGTGTATGCGTTCACCCCGCGTGGCGACGTCATCTCGCTCCCGCAGGATGCCACGCCGATCGACTTTGCGTACGCGATCCACACCGAAGTAGGGCACAAGACGATTGGCGCCCGCGTAAATGGTCGGCTGGTACCGCTGGAGTCATCCTTGGCCAACGGCGACGTGGTGGAGATCTTCACCTCCAAGGCCGAGAACGCCGGCCCCAGCCGAGATTGGCTTACCTTCGTTCGCAGTCCTCGCGCTCGCAATAAGATCCGCCACTACTTCACCCGCGAGCGCCGCGAGGAATCGATCGAAACCGGCAAGGAATTGCTGGCGCGACAGCTGCGCAAAGGCGGCCTTCCCCTGCAACGGCAGCTCACCCTCGAGCACCTGACCGCGGTGGCCGGATTCTTCAAGCTGGCAGATGTTTCTGCGCTGTACGCCGCGGTTGGCGAAGGAACCGTCGGACCGCAGGCGGTGGTGAACAGGCTGATCATCGTCGAGGGCGGCGATGAGACCGTTGCTGATGAGATCAGCGAGGATCGCGTCATCACCGGTCGGCGTCGGCGCAGCAGCGGCGGTGCCAGCGACTGCGGGATCCGCGTCATCGGTCACAGCGACCTCCTTGTCAAACTCGCCAGGTGCTGTACACCAGTGCCTGGCGACGACATTCTGGGCTTCGTGACTCGTGGATCAGGAATATCAGTGCACCGAGTCGACTGCAGCAACACTGAGAGTCTCCGCTCGGAGCCGGAACGCCTGACCTCCGTGGAGTGGGCGCCAAACGCCAAGAGCTCATTCCTGGTCGCTATTCAGATTGAGGCTCTCGACCGCAATAGGCTGCTGTCCGATATCACCCGCGCGTTGTCAGACCAGCACGTCAACATCCTGTCGGCCGCTCTCAACACCAGCAAAGATCGCATCTGCAGAGCCAAGTTCACCTTCGAGACCGCCGACCCCACGCATTTGGACCACGTGCTGCGCGCCGTACGCGGGGTGCCCGCGGTCTACGAGGCATACCGCATCCACCAGTAGCAAGTGGAGGCGAGCACCCGGATCGCGGGCGATCCGCGTGTGCACTGAGCCTGTCGAGGGGCCGGGCTAGCGCCCAAGCTCAGGAAACGTAGTCAGCCGCCGAGGTCGCTCGCAGTCCGTTGCGCCTGAGCGAGCCATTCGCGATAGGTCGCAGCCGACGCAGCCGCCTCATCTGCCGCCTTATGGTCGCCTCGCGCTTGCGCCTGCGCGGCTCGTTCCTCGAGTGCGGCAATCTGCGCCTCCAACTTCGCGGCGGTGTCCGTTGCCCGGGCCTTCGCCTCAGGATTGGTCCGCTGCCAGCGCTCGTCCTCGGCTGCCTTGATGGCGTTTTCCACCGCGCGAAGCCGGGACTCCAGTGGACGGATCGCGTCCCTCGGTACCTTCCCGATCGCCGACCAGCGTTGCAGAATGTCGCGGTACGAGGCGCGAGCGGCGCGCGAGTCTGTGATGGGCAGCAGGGCCTCGGCCTCGGCCAGCAGTTTTTCCTTCGCTTGAGCGTTCACCCGGAATTCGGTGTTCTGCTCCGACATGGTCGCCTGTTTGGCCACGAAGAACCGATCCTGGGCCTCGCGGAAT
>JAICEV010000340.1 GCA_025923975.1 Propionibacteriaceae bacterium | reverse complement strand
TACTTCGTCGTCGCTCGCAGAGGAAAAGCACCTCTGCTCTCTTCTCCTCAGCACGGCGGGCGCGCGATTACCGACGCTCGCAGCTGGGTGTTGAGCAGCTGCTCGCGCATCGCGCGCATGGATCCGCCTACTTCGTCGTCGCTCGCAGAGGAAAAGCACCTCTGCTCTCTTCTCCTCAGCACGGCGGGCGCGCGATTACCGACGCTCGCAGCTGGGTGTTGAGCAGCTGCTCGCGCATCGCGCGCATGGATCCGCCGACTTGGGAGGAGGGAGCCAACACGCTCCTCGTCGGCGAGCGACGACAAAGTCGGCAGCTTCCCAGCGCGATCCGCAGCGAGCGGCAGCGAGCATTCAAACAGAGGAAACAAACGCCTCCGCTCCTGCTTACACTCAACCGCCGCCGCACCGTCTACTGCTTCAGGACGGCAGACGAGGGTCGAATCTGCCGATCAGACACTCGTCTGCCGTCACCAGACGGGAAACGTTGGACACGGCGCCGCGCGAAACGAACGCTCGCAGCAGTTACATGTCGGACGGCGGGAGCTCGCCCGAACCCCGAGCGATGAGCTTGGCGGGTACGACGGCCGTCTGCACAGGTGAAGTATCACCGTCCAGTCGGGCGAAGATGCGCTCGGCAGCAAGCGTGCCAAGCCGTGTGGGATCTTGAGCCATCACTGTGATGGCAGGACGCACCAGGTCAGCCAGCACGATGTCGTCGAACCCGATAAGGGCCGCGCGCTCCTCCAACTGCAGATCATGAAGGGCCCGGATCGCGCCCAAGGTAAGAAGGTAGTGAGAGGTGAACAGCGCGGTGGGGGGATTGTCGAGCTGCATGAGGCCATGCACCGCGGCGTAACTCTCGTGTTCGGAGCGCAGGCCGTTCACTTGCCGGGATGTGTTTGTCAGTCCGGCTTGGGCCACTGCGACATTGAACCCGCGGAGCCGCCCCCAGGCGGTGGATGTCGCCGGTTCGTCGCCAAGGTGGGCGATGTGGCGATGACCGTGGCTGACAAGATGCTGTGTTGCTTCAATCGCTGCCTCGTAGTTATTGGTGATCACAGCATCGGCTATCAGCCCTGTCGGTGGTCGGTCGACGAACACCAGTGGCGTACCCTGCTCGCGTTCGGCCTGAAGATAACCCTGATCTTCAGTGATCGTGTTCAAGATCAGTCCATCGACCCGACGCCGAGTGAAGGCATCGACCATGATCCGTTCCCGTTCCGGATCGTTGTCGGAGCTGGCCGCCAAGACAGCTGTGTCTCTTGGATATGCCACGCTCTCGACAGCACGGTTAATTAATGCTGAGAATGGGTTGTCAACGGCGTCAAGGAGGAGGCCTAGCGTGAGGGTCTTGCGATCGCCGCGCCGCAGCGAGCCCGCTCCTTGGTTCGGCTTGAAATTCAACGCCAGTACGGCGCGTTGGACCCGCGCTCGAGTCTGGGGCGATACGTTGGCCTCGTCATTGATAACCCGCGACACGGTCTTGGTTCCTACGCCTGCCAACGCGGCAACGTCCCGGATGGTCGCCCGTACCTTGGAGGCCGATCCGGCCTGTGGTGCTGACATCGATGTCTCCTTCCCGAGCAGCAGCGTACCTAGATATGAATTCGTTAATCCACTGGGGTTGACACCAAACCTGAGAAGGACTTAAGAATGAGCTTGACACCGTTGTCAAAATCGGCGGTGCGTTCGACCGAAAGGATCATCCTATGAAGTACCTACCGCCGAACCGAAGAGGCACACGCCTCGGTGCGGCCCTGGCGTTGACTGCGGCGGCATCGCTGATGTTCGCTGCCTGTGGTGGTGGCGGCGAGACCGGCAGCCCGGGAGCCGAGGCTACTGAAGGTGGTGGTGGCGGTGGCGAACCTATTGCAGTCACCCTGATTACCAAAGACAACAACAACCCGTTCTGGATCTCCATGCAACAGGGCGCTGAGAATGCCGCCTCGAAATTCGGGGTGACTCTCACTAAGGCTGCAGGTGCCAAAGACGGCGACGAAGACGGTCAAGTGAAGGCAATCGAGGCTGCTGTCGCGCGTGGCGACAAAGGCATCTTGATCACGCCGAACGGGCCCGGCGTGAACAGTGCCATCGAGAACGCCAGGAACGCAGGCCTCTATGTCATCGCTCTGGATACGCCGCCGGATCCCGCCGACACGGTTGACCTCACCATCGCCACCGACAATTTCAAGGCTGGTGAGCTGATTGGCCAATGGACGGCAGGCACACTGAACGGCGGCAAGGCGACGATCGCGATGCTCGATGCTTTCAACGACAAGGTCGTGACGGTTGACGTCAACCGCGACCAGGGATTCCTCACTGGGATGGGCATTGACACTGCCGACAAGGCCAAGAACGGCGACGAGGCTCCGACCGGCAAGTACACCGGCGGCAAAGGTGGCGACTACCAGATTGTCTGCCACGAGCCAAGCCAAGGCGCTCAGGATGGGGGCAAGACCGGGATGGAGAGCTGCCTGTCTCAGAGCAAGGACATTAACACCGTTTACACGATCAACGAGCCCACTGCGGCGGGTGCCGTGGAGGCGCTGCAAGCAGCGGGCATCAAGGACGCATTGGTCACATCGGTAGATGGCGGCTGTAGCCCTGGCATCGCGATGGTCAAGGATGGCACCATTGGCGCCAGCTCCCAGCAGTACCCAATAAAGATGGCGGAAATGGGTGTAGAGACGATCAAGAAGATGGCCGATAGCAATGGCGCTGACAAACCGCAAAACTCGCCTGGCCTGGACTTCGTCGACGCAGGGGTTGCGCTGGTCACTGACAAGCCGGTTGAAGGCGTGGACAGCATCACATCGGCCGAAGCCGAAGAGCTTTGCTGGGGCGGAAAGTAGTTCATGAAGTAATCACCCGCTGGCTCCACCTCTCATGGTGGAGCCAGCCCACCACCAGGGGCGAAGATCGCCTCCGCGAAACCGGCGTTATTCCTACCGCAAGGAAGCCCAAGTGACAACTACAGTCGAACCGCAGGCACCACATACCGCTGCTGAGCAATTCGCGCTGCGGCAGCAGTCGCCGCTTCAGCGGATCCAGCACACCCTGCATTCCCATCCGACGATCAGCCCATTACTGGTGTTGATCATTTCGATCATCGCCTTCGCAATCATCAATCCACGTTTCATCCAGCCGCAGACAATCGGCATCATCTTGCAGCAGGTGTCGGTCATCGCTGCTCTGGCGATCGGGCAGACGCTGGTCATCTTGACAGCGGGTATCGACCTGTCGGTTGGCGCGATCGCTATTCTCTCTTCGCTGCTCATGGCGAACCTTGCCGCACACAATGGCGTGCCGGGAGTTTTGGCAATTCTGATCGGCATTGCGGCGGGAGTCCTTGCCGGGGCAATCAACGGCACACTGGTTACCCGGGTCGGGCTGCCACCGTTCATTGTGACGCTGGGTACGCTCGGCATCTTTACCGCGGTCGCACTGCTCTACTCTGGTGGCCAGCAGGTGGGGCGGCGGGAGATGCCGGCTATCCTCCTCTGGGCCGGTACCCCAATCGTGATCGGGCCTTTCCGAATCACTATGGGTGTGATCATCGTGCTGATCATGGCCGTGATCATGGCGTTCATTCTGAGCCAGAGCTCGTGGGGTCGGCACGTTTACGCCGTGGGGGACGACGCCGAAGCTGCCCGGTTGGTCGGCATCCGGGTCGACCGCGTTCTGCTGAGCGTTTACACGGTTGCTGGGCTGATCTACGGCATTACCGGGTGGGTGCAGATTGGGAGGTCGGGTACCGCTAGCCCCAATGCCATTGTGGACGCCAATCTCGAGAGCATCACAGCTGTAGTGATCGGTGGCACCAGCCTGTTCGGTGGGCGCGGCACCATTATTGGCACGATCCTGGGTGCGTTGATCGTGGGAGTGTTCAGGATCGGTCTGAGTTTGGCAGGAGTGGATGACCAGTGGCGCCTTTTCGCCACCGGCTTGCTTGTCATCGTCGCGGTCTCGATCGACCAGTGGATTAGGAAGGTGAAGGCATGACCAGCATTCCCAAGAGCAGCGAACTGACCGAAGAAGAAAGCGACACCGTCGGCCTCGGCAATCCGCCGGTACTTGCCGATCCGAAGGACACGGTGCTATCCGGCCGTGCTTTGATCAAGACCTTCGGTCGTGTGGTCGGTCTCGATGGTGTCGATGTCGACCTGTTTCCGGGCGAGATTCTGGCGGTGATCGGTGACAATGGTGCCGGCAAGTCGACGCTGATCAAGGCTCTCACCGGTGCGTTGATCCCTGACTCCGGACACGTATTCCTGGACGGCCAGGAGGTGCACTTC
>JAICEV010000339.1 GCA_025923975.1 Propionibacteriaceae bacterium | reverse complement strand
TGGTAGGCTGCGCGCCCGCGGTCGCCGGCTGCTCCGTCCCACGTTGCGGGCTTTGCACGAGGCTGCAGAGGACCGGCACGTTGTCGGTCTGATCGCAAAAGTGGGCGGAGTTTGGCCGTGGGCCGCAATGCAGGAGCTCCGGATTGGCGTACAGGCATTCGTTGCAAGCGGCAAACCAGCCCTGGCGTGGGCAGAGAGCTTTGGTGAAGGGCCGGCGCGAGATATGGCCGCCTACGTCTTGGCGACCGCGTTCGGCGAAGTGTGGCTGCAGCCGGGCGGGGAGATCGGCCTGCTCGGCGTCGGCATCGAGACAACCTTTGTACGCGGCGCCCTCGACCGGCTTGGTGTCGAGCCGCAGGTAGAACAGCGCCGCGAATACAAGAATGCGGCAGACATCGTGCTGCGCAAGGAGTACACCCCGGCGCACCGCGAAGCGTTGGAGCGACTCGTCGAGTCAGTCTTCAGCGACGCGGTACAGACCATCGCCGATGCCCGTGGCATGGACCATGATCGGGTACGCGAGTTGATCAACACCGGGCCGCGTACCGCAGCTGAGGCGCAGGAGGCTGGACTGGTCGACCGACTCGGCTACCGAGATCAGGTGTACGCCGAGATGCGGGCTCGTACCGACGACGGCAAACCCGAGCTGTTGTTCGCAGATCGGTGGCGTCCCCGCCGAAAGCTTGCTCCGCCGCCGCACCGCCGAGGTCATGTTGCCCTGATCGACGTCCGCGGTGCGATCGTGAGCGGCCGTACCCGGCGGGGTCCGTTCGGGCGCGGCGCCGGCAGCGACACTGTGTCAGCACAGCTACGTGCCGCGCACGATAACGATCATGCTCGGGCCGTCGTGCTGCACATCGAGTCGCCGGGAGGCTCGGCGGTAGCCTCCGATGTGATCTGGCGGGAGGTCTCCCGGCTGGCCGAGTCCGGCAAGCCGATCGTGGTCTCGATGGGTGATCTCGCGGCATCCGGCGGCTACTACATCGCATGCCCGGCGGATGTGATTGTCGCCCTGCCTGCCACTCTGACCGGCTCGATCGGTGTATTCGCGGGCAAGCTCGTCGTAGATGAACTGCTGGAACGCTTCGGCGTCAACACGGGTAGCGTGCAGGAGGGCGCCAGAGCCTTGATGTACTCGTTCCGACAGCGGTTTAGCGATGACGAACGGGCCCGGTTCGCCGCGACCGTCGACTCCATCTACGACGATTTCGTGGCTAAGGTCGCGGCTGGGCGGAAGCGTCCCGCGGCTGAAATCGAGGCGGTGGCCCGTGGTCGGGTGTGGACTGGCCGGGATGCGCTCGAGGTCGGCTTGGTCGATGAACTCGGGGGTCTTCGAGATGCGGTTCGCCTCGCCCGGGAACGCGCCAACCTGCCCGAGGATGCACCCGTGCTGGGGGCGATCCGCATTCCACCGCTGGCGCGACTAAGTCGGCCGAAGAACAGCGAGGATCCGCGAACCTGGATGAGTGTCGGCTGGCCAGGTCTTGCGGCGGGCTCAGGTCGCCTCAAGGACCTTGCCGACGTCGCCGCCGCTTTGGGGTTGCCCGCGGATGCAGCGCTGCGGATGCCCGACATCACCCTCCGCTGACTTGTCAGCACGTATGGTCGCGATGGCGACCATCGACGCTGACAAGTCGGGGAATTAACGCGTCGATGTCTGCCACACGATTCAGAAGTCTGCCTCTAGCGTGGCTGGCATGACGACAAATACCGAATCCAAACCGTTCCAGATCAAGATCACCGACGCCGAACTGGATGATCTCCATCGGCGACTGGATGCCACTCGTTGGCCCGACCCCGCGCCGGACGGCCGTACCGACTTCGCGCGCGGCGTGCCCTTGGCCTACCTTCAGGAACTGACCGACTACTGGCGTCACCGTTTTGACTGGCGGGCTCAGGAAGCCCGACTGAACCGGATTCCGCAGTTCACTATCGAGATCGACGGGCAGCAGATTCACTACCCGCATGTTCGCTCTCCGGAGCCGGACGCGCTGCCACTGTTGATCATCCACGGCTACCCGTCGTCGGCGGTCGAATTTTTGGAGCTCATTGAGCCGCTGACTGATCCTCGGTCTCACGGGGGCGATCCACGGGACGCGTTTGACCTCGTGATCCCATCGCTGCCCGGCTTCGGCTTCTCCACGCCGGTGCAGGAGACCGGCTGGGAGGTCGGGCGGACCAGTGCGGCATTTGCCGAGCTCATGGCGCGCCTCGGTTACTCGCGGTATGGCGCTCACGGCGGCGACATTGGCGCCGGCGTCTGCGGTCGGCTCGGCGCTACCGATGCTGCGCACGTGGTCGGCACGATCGTGGTCACGGATCCCGGCTCGCTTGGGCTGGCAGGGGAGGAGTTTCCGATTCCGGATCACCTCACTGATGAGGAGCGAGCGCGGGTAGAGCAGGAGCGTACGACCTGGCGTGCCGAACGCGGTTACCTGGACGTGCAAAACTACCGGCCGGAGACCATTGCGGCTGCATTGACCGACTCGCCGGTCGGCCAGCTTGCCTGGATTGTCGAGAAGTTCCAGACATGGACCAATCCAGCATCGAAGACGCCGGACGAGGCAGTGGATCGCGATCAACTGCTGACCAACGTCAGCCTCTATTGGTTCACTCGGAGCGGTGCTACGGCGGCCCGTTTTCTGTCCGAGGCTGCGCACTCAGACCTCGACTGGATTGCGCCGGCCGGCGTACCCAATGGCTGGGTTGTGTTCAACACCGAACCGATCATGCGGCGATTCATGGACCCGCAGCATCAGATGGCGTATTGGAGTGAGCATTCCGCGGGCGGCCATTTCGCTGCCATGGAAGAGCCGAAGCTGCTGGTCGATGATCTTCGGGCTTTCTTCGGAAATCTGCGCTGACTCGGTTATTCAGAAGAGGCTTGGCTCGTTGAGGGCGAGGTGCGGCGGGACGGCTGCGGTGCTCGTATCGGGAATTCGCAGCATGCTCTCTTTTCGATCAAGACCGTGTTTACGAAGCAGCACCGATGAGCGGCGTGCCAGGTCGGCTGCGTAGGAGCGGGTGACGTAGGAGCCGTTCTGGTACAGCTTGGCGTACGAGTCGATCAGCTCCGGGTGATGTTTGCCGAGGTATTGCATGAACCACTCACGAGCGCCAGGACGTAGGTGCAGCGCGAATACTGTCGCGCCGGTGGCTCCCGCGTCGGCGATCAGTCCGAGGAGGGCGTCGATCTGCCCATCGCTGTCGGTGATCATCGGCAGGATCGGCGCCACCAGCACCTGGCAGGGCAGACCTGCCTGCACGATGGCTCGGACGAGGTCGAGTCGAGCTCGTGGTGTCGGCGTACCTGGCTCGAGCGCGGTGTGAATCCTCTCATCGATGAGCGCGATGGACACGCCCATGCTGACCGGTACGGCCTTGCTCGCGACGGTCAACAGCGGCAAATCACGTCGTGCCGTGGTGCCCTTGGTCAGGATCGAGAAGGGAGTACCCGAGCCAGTCAAGGCGGCAATGACTCCCGGCATCAGGCGGTAGCGGCCCTCGGCGCGCTGGTAGGGATCGGTGTTGGTGCCAAGTGCCACCGACTCGTGGCTCCATGACGGCCGGCGCAACTCTCGGGCTAGGACGTCGCCGACGTTGATCTTGACAATGATCTGACGGTCAAAGTCGTCACCAGCGTCGAGATCAAGGTAAGTATGAGTATTTCGGGCGAAGCAGTAAACACATCCGTGACTGCAGCCACGATAGGGATTGACCGTCCAGTTGAACGGGAGTCCGGCTGCCTTCGGCACTTTGTTCAGCGCTGACTTGGCCAAGACCTCGTGGAAGGTGATACCAGCAAACTCCGGAGTGCGTACGGAGTGCACCAAGTTGTGCAACCGATCCAGCCCGGGTAGCGCAACGGCATCGACCACTGCGTCGCTCGAGACTTCTTGACCAGCCCAGCGCACCCACCTATTCAAACACAGATTCGATTCAGCGTCGAGCTGCTCTAGACCTCACAATTAGCAACGAGGAATCGAGGGGCCACGGCTCCGCCTGCTGGGCGTCGCCAGATAGTAATCAGACACATACGTGCCGTCGTCCAGCTTGTCCCAAACCGAGGTTGTACCGACCTCGGTTCCGGAGCGTTGGCAGATCACCCAGCCGAGTGCCCCGCTGGAGAGGCTGCCGGATTTGGCGTAGCTGGAGCCAGGTCCAGTCCGTTTGTTCAGTGTCGTCGTCGTGACCTGGAACGGGTAGGTGCAGCGCGGCAGCGGCGCGCTATATGTCGTCTTGGACGGTGTACTGACGTAGTAGTCGCTGACGTAGTTGCCGTCATCCAGCTTGTTCCACACCGATGTGGTGCCGACC
>JAICEV010000338.1 GCA_025923975.1 Propionibacteriaceae bacterium | reverse complement strand
GATCGTTTCTGATCACAAGCGCCCAAACGACCCCATCCGAACGCCCCCCGCGGATCATTTCTGATCACAAGCGCCCAAACGACCCCATCCGAACGCCCCCCGCGGATCATTTCTGATCACAAGCGCCCAAACGATCCTCCCAGCAGCCAGACAGAGGCGTTCCCGCTGGGAGTGATGCGAGGGTGGGCGGATCCATGCGCGATTGCGCGAGCCGCCAGCCCGAACAAACTTGTGGGGATCTGACAATAGGACATCCGAAGATTCGTGCTGTCCCCCTACGCCCTTTTCGTCGGAGCCGGGAAATAGTACAGATGTGCTTGCGATTGTGGCGCCTGGTCAGGGGGCGCAGACACCAGGCTTCCTGGGCCCCTGGCTTGGTGAGCCATCCTTCTCCGACCGGCTCAACTGGCTATCGGCGGTGTCGGGCCTCGATCTGAGACATTACGGCACCGAAGCCGACGCTGAGACCATCCGAGATACGGCGATCGCACAACCACTTCTGGTGGCGGCCGGCCTGCTTGCCGCACTCGAGCTGTTCCCACATCCAGCCGATAGTTATCCGCTTGTGGGTGTGGTTGCAGGCCACTCCGTCGGTGAGATCACCGCGGCGGCAGGAGTCGGCGTGTTGTCAGCAGAGCAGGCGATGGTTTTCGTCCGCGAGCGTGGCCGTGCGATGGCGGAGGCTAGCGCCGCAACACCAACCTCGATGACAGCCATCATCGGTGGTGACGCTGAAGATGTGCTTACCAGGCTCGCAGCGCACGGCCTGACGGCTGCCAACAACAATGGCAGCGGCCAGATCGTCGCTGCCGGCACCAAGGATCAGCTGGCCGCTCTGGCGGCCGATCCCCCCGTTCGGGCGAGGCTCATTGGGCTCAGCGTCGCGGGGGCGTTCCATACAGTGCATATGGAGCCTGCCGTCGCCCGGCTGGAAGCTCTTGCTCGCGCCATCTCAACTCACGACCCGCGGACCCGCCTGCTATCCAATGCCGACGGTCAGGTCGTGCACGACGGGCGGCAGGTCCTCAAGCGGCTCGTGGGACAGGTTGCCGCGCCCGTCCGTTGGGACCTCTGCATGGCCGCGATGAACGATCTCGGAGTCACAGGTCTGCTTGAGATGCCACCGGCAGGCACATTGACCGGTATTGCCAAGCGAAATCTCAAGGGCGTGGAGCTGTTCGCCCTGAATACTCCGGATCAGCTCGAGGAGGCGATGGCATTCGTTCGGAAGCACGGCGGTACAGCATCCGCAACCCCCATTACCGGCAACCCCACCTGGCGCCTCATCGTCTCGCCAGGCAAAGGTCAGTTCGTCCGCACTGAAGACATCGACGCTGACACGATCCTCCCGAATCACAGCACCGTCGGGATGGTCAAGAACCTCCGGGACGAGATGCCGGTCAATGCGCCACACGGTGGCATCGTCGTCGAGTGGCTAGTGGAAGATGGGGATCCGGTCTCGCCCGGGCAGCCGCTGCTGAGACTGCACCCGACCGTCGAATCCGCAGACGCAACTGAGGTCACTCGATGAAGCTCACCGTGACATCTGGAGCTAAGTACGCTGCCATCCTCGGATTGGGTGGCTATCGGCCACGTCGCGTCGTCGACAACGCCGAGATTTGCACGATGATCGACTCCTCAGATGAGTGGATCCGCACCCGTTCTGGGATCATCGAGCGGCGCTGGGCATCTGAGGACGAGACCATTCAGATGATGTCGGTTGCGGCCGCCCGCAAGGCACTGGACCGTGCCGGCATCGAGCCAGGCCAGGTCGACACCGTCATCGTTTCCACCGTCACCCACCTCTACCAAACGCCCGCGGTGGCAACCACCATCGCTAGCGAACTCGGGTCAAAGAGCGCCGCCGCATTCGATATCTCGGCGGCTTGCGCTGGGTTCTGCTACGGAACCGCGATGGCCGACTCCTTCATTCGCAGTGGCGCCTCGAAGTATGTCTTGATCATCGGCGTGGAGCGGCTCACCGACATGACCAATCGATCGGACCGATCCACGGTCTTTCTCTTCGCTGATGGTGCCGGTGCCGCTGTGATCGGTCCCAGTGACTCCCCTGGTATTGGACCTGTGGTCTGGGGATCCGATGGCGATCAGGCGCCGCTGATTCAGCAGACCGAACCCTGGGACGCCGCATTGGCCTGGGACACCGACTCATACCGAAACACGGCTGGCGAGTCGAATTGGCCAACACTCAAGATGGAAGGCAATCCAGTCTTCAAATGGGCCTCCTACACGATGGCGAAGACCGCCGCCGAGGCTCTGGACGCCGCTGGCGTACGCCCCGATGAGCTCGACGTCTTCGCTCCGCACCAGGCGAATATGCGGATCACCGATGCCATGTTCCGTGCTCTGAAGCTCCCCAGCCGCGTTGTCGTCGCTCGCGACATCGCGCGGCAAGGCAATACCTCCGCCGCATCGATTCCGCTGGCCATCGAGGCATTGCTGGAGTCAGGTGAAGCCCGCAGCGGTCAGACCTGCCTCATCATCGGCTTCGGCGCCGGCCTGGTCTATGCCGGTCAGGTGATCGTTCTGCCATGAGAGTGTCTTGACCGCCGTATCGCACCATCCCAACCACCGATGAAGGAGCTCGATTAATGCCCACCACCGAAGAAGTCCGCGCCGATCTGGCCGAGATCGTAAATGAGGTCGCCGGCGTCCCAGCCGACGACGTCCAGTTGGACAAGTCGTTCACCGATGATCTGGATGTGGACTCACTGTCGATGGTTGAAATCATCTATGCCGCCGAGGAGAAGTTCGGCGTCAGCATTCCCGATGAAGAGGCCAAGAACCTCAAGACAGTAGGCGACGCCGTGGCCTACATCGAGCGTGCTGCCGCCTGATCATCAGCGCTGCTGATCCTGTACGGGTCTCCGCTGCGGAAGGCCCTGAATCTAGCTGAACAACTCGACACGCAATCGTAGGAGTCACCGCCATGTCACGCATCCGCGTTGTGGTCACCGGCCTCGGAGCCACTACCCCGCTCGGGGGCGACGTTCCTACCACGTGGGACAGCCTGTTAGCCGGCAGATCCGGCGTACACAGGATCAAGGCCGACTGGGCCGATGAGCTTCCGGTGAAGATCGCGGCAGAGGCGGCCGTCGATCCCACCGAGGTCTTGGAGCGGGTTGAGGCCCGCCGGCTCGACCGCTCCGCCCAACTGGCAGTCGTTGCCGCCATGGAAGCCTGGCAGGACGCTGGATACGGGTTGCGAGAGGACAATCCTGTCGACCGTGAGCGCCTAGGGGTCGCCATTGCCACCGGCATCGGCGGAATGACCACTCTGCTTGCCAACTGGGATATCCAGAAAGAGAAGGGCGCTCGCCGAGTCAGCCCATTGGCTATCCCGATGCTGATGGCCAACGCCTCGGCAGCCAACGTCAGCCTGCGGCTGGGAGCCCGGGCTGGGGTGCACACACCCGTGTCGGCCTGCGCATCGAGCAACGAGTCGATCTCGCTTGGCCTGGACATGTTGCGCCTTGGCCGCGCCGACGTTGCCGTCGTAGGCGGCACCGAGGGCGTCATTCATCCGTTGCCGATTGCCAGCTTTGCCCAAATGCAGGCTATGAGCCGCCGCAATGATGAACCGGAGCGGGCATCGCGGCCATGGGATGTTGACCGAGACGGCTTCGTGCTCGCCGAGGGCGCCGCCATCTTCGTCATCGAGACCTTGGAGCACGCTCAGGCGCGCGGTGCCCGTATCTACGGCGAACTTGCCGGGGCGGGCATCACTGCCGACGCGCACGACATGGTCCAACCGGATCCCACCGGCGCGAGTCAAGCCCTGGCTATGACCAAAGCACTACGCGAGTCCGATCTTGCGCCCGGCGACATCGTGCATGTCAACGCCCACGCCACCTCCACTCCGCAGGGTGATGTCACCGAAGCCAGCTCCATTCGGCAGTCACTGGGGGAACACACCGAGGCGATCGTCACCGCAACCAAATCGATGACCGGTCACCTGCTCGGTGGTGCGGGGGCGCTGGAGTCGCTCGCTGCCCTGCTCGCCTTGTATCACCGAAAGGTCCCCCCGACCATCAATCTGGACAACCCAGAACCTGATCTTGGTATCGACATCGCCACCAAGGTGCGCAACCTGCCAGGCGGTGACTTGGCTGCGATCAACAACTCATTTGGCTTCGGCGGTCACAACGTCGCCGTCGCCTTCACCAACGCCTACGCCGCAGGGAACTTGAGATGACGACGACAACCGAGCGCGACACAGCCCATAGCACCGCCCCTGGCACCGCCCCGGCAACCCGGGCCACCGGAGCTCCAGCTGCCGCTGCACCCCAAAAAGTCAGGCTG
>JAICEV010000337.1 GCA_025923975.1 Propionibacteriaceae bacterium | reverse complement strand
GGGATCTCCTCCGTGGCGCCGGCGTATGCCCTCACGGCCACGCTCGGCATCCTCGCGGCCAGCGTCGGCGCCAAGACACCAGTAGTGATCATCGCCGGGTTCCTGCCGATGTTCTTCGCGGCGTACGCCTATCGCGAGTTCAACCGGATCATGCCCGACGCGGGCACTTCCTTCACCTGGACCTCGAAGGCATTCGGCCCCTACATCGGTTGGTTGGGTGGGTGGGCAGCGGTGCTCGCCACGATCATCGTGCTGTCCAACCTCGCCGGAGTTGCGGTTCAGTTCCTGTATCAGTTCATCGGCAGTGCAGTGAACTCGGAGATGATCAGCGGTCTATGGGAGAACAAGCTGATCAACGTCGCGACCTGCCTAGTGTTCCTGGCGATCGCGACATACATCGCCTACCGAGGCATCGACACCACCGAACACGTCCAAATGGTGCTGGTGATCTTCCAGCTGGTCATGCTGGTGGTCTTTGCGGTGTTGGCAATCGCGAAGTCAGGCGCGTCCGAGGTTGGTGAGGCCTTCAGCCTCTCCTGGTTCAGTCCGGCCGGTCTGACCCTCTCGGCGTTCATCGCCGGACTGTCCGGTTCGATCTTTGCCTTCTGGGGCTGGGACACCGCGTTGACCGTCAACGAGGAGTCGAAGAACAGCGACACGACTCCAGGGCGAGCAGCACTGCTGTGTGTGTTGTCGATCTTGCTGACCTACCTGCTGGTCTCGGTCGCAACGCAGATGTACGCCGGTTTGGGGGACACCGGACTAGGCCTCACCAACGAAGAGGTCTCCGACAATGTCTTCGGCAACCTGGCCGAGCCTATCCTCGGTAGCCCGCTGGACCTTGGCCTCTATCTGGCCGTCCTCGCCTCATCGGCGGCCAGCTTGATCACCACCTTCCTGCCGACATCGCGGACCCTGCTCGCGATGGGCGCGTACGGCGCGATGCCGAAGGCGTTCGCGAAACTGCACCCCACCCACAAGACACCGAGCGTCGCCACCTTCACCGCAGGCATCGGCGCTGCGGCCTTCTACACCGTCATGACGTTCCTCAGTGAGCGGGTGCTCACCGACACCATCTACTCGCTGGGCATCATGATCTGCTTCTACTACGGCTTGACGGCCTTCGGTTGCGTCTGGTTCTTCCGTCACCAACTGTTCAACAACGCGTTCAACTTCGTCTTCAAATTCTTGTTCCCGCTGCTCGGCGGGCTCGGGCTCTTCTTCGTCTTGATCATCACCCTGCGGGACAGCGCTTCCCCGGATTACGGCAGCGGCGCCAGCATCGGTGGGATCGGGCTGGTACTCATCTTGGGCCTCGGGCTGATTCTGGCCGGTTTGGTCTTCATGTTCATCATGCGGGCGCGACAACCGGAGTTCTTCCGTGGCGAGACCATCATCCACGAGTCGGCGCACGCCATGCGCCCGCACGAGCATCTGGTCCAATGACTCGCTACGGCGCACAGTTCGGCCCCAACCTCACCTTCTTAGGCGTGCCGGAGTGCGATCTCGACGATGAGGCCAGCTACGCGAATGCCGATGTCGTGATCTTGGGAGCGCCGTTCGACGGCGGCACCTCTTATCGCGCCGGCACTCGTTTCGGCCCACGGGCCATTCGGATGACCGACTACCTCCCCCATGACGGATCCCGGCCTTCGCTGGCTCTTCGGGCCGACGGTTTGCAGGACCTGAAGGTCTACGACGCCGGTGACGTGGAGATGTACTCCGGGGAAATCGAGGTTGCGCTGCCGACACTCGAAGCGGCAGTCGAGAAGGTGGTCCAATCTGGAGCCATACCGGTATCCCTGGGCGGAGATCATTCCATCGCCTATCCCGATGCAAAGGGTTGTGCCAACGTGATCGGCGCAGGCCGGGTATCGATGATCCACTTCGACGCCCACGCCGACACCGGCGACATCGAGTTCGGCTCACTCTGGGGTCATGGGCAGCCCATGCGTCGGCTGATCGAGTCTGGTGCGGTGCGCGGTGACCGATTCCTGCAGATCGGGCTCCGCGGCTACTGGCCGCCGCCGGAAACCCTGGACTGGATGTCGTGGCAGAACATGCGGTCCTTTGAGATGACCGAAATCGTGCAGCGCGGCCTACGCGAGTGCCTGACTGAGGCGTTCACGATCGCGACCGACGATTGTGACGGAGTGTTCCTCTCGGTCGACATTGATGTCTGCGATCCAGGCCATGCACCGGGCACTGGCACCCCAGAGCCCGGCGGGCTCTCGGCACGCGAGTTACTGGATGCGGTGCGCAGGATATGTCTCGAATTGCCGGTGGTTGGGCTGGACGTTGTAGAGGTCAGTCCGCCGTATGACCACGCCGACATCACCGCCGCACTGGCGAATCGCGTGGTCCTGGAGGCTCTGTCGGCCATTGCCCGCAAACGTCAGGATCTCCGGGAAGGCACGCAATGGGATCCGTTGCGTCCGCTGCTCAGCGAACGGGCAGCACCGATCCCGGAGGGTGGGATCCAGCAACATCACCACACCCACCTAGGCCACGATCAGGAGAGGTGAGAAGAAAGCCATGAGCGACACGTCGCCGTCGGAAGTTCACACGGATACGGCATTATCCGGCGAGTCGCCGCAGCCTGAAGCGACGGAGATCACCGTCGGTACAGACGCCGCGTACGCGCCGCCGGCGGCGCAGGGAGCCCGGCGCCCGCTGCGAAACATCTCTGAAGTGCGTCATTTCTTCCGCACCAACGAGGTGCCGATCTATTTCGTTGGAGCGACACCATTCAACTTGCTCGGACTGGACCGCTGGGTGCGTAACTTCTCCTATGTCACCTACTACGACGGCTGGGATGGTGCTCATCCCCGCGTCTTCACGCCAAAGCACAAGCCGTATGTCGAGTTCGAAAGCGGCGAGGAGATCAATAACTGGCTGTTGGTCAACCCTGAGGTTCGGGCGCATATGTCGCGCCCAGCACCGCCGGGCCAACGACCGAAAGTCGTCATGGTTTTCTTCGATGCTGAGACCGAGCGGATCTGCGAGGAGCTCGGCTACGACCTCATCCTCCCCTCAGCGGAGCTTCGGGAGCACTTGGACTCCAAGCTCGTCACCACCCGGCTGGGCGACGAGGTCGGCGCGGCGAGTGTGCCGAATGTGCTGGTGACTGTCGAGGAGTACGACGATCTGCTCGAGGCGGCCACGAGCGCCGGACTCGGCACCGACCTGGTGGTGCAGACGGCATATGGCGACTCGGGTAAGACCACGTTCTTCATCGACAACGAGACCGGTTGGAAGCGGCATGGGCGCGACATCAGCGGCAACGAAGTCAAGGTCATGAAGCGGATTAACAACCGCCCTGTGGCGGTCGAAGCGGTTCTCACTCGGGGCGGCACGATTGTCGGCCCCTTCATGTCCGAGTTGACCGGGCACTCGGAGCTCACCCCTTACCGCGGCGGTTGGTGCGGCAATGAGATGTATCCGGAGGTGTTGAGCGAGGACCTCCGCCGCAAAGCGGGTGATCTTGTCGAGCGCCTGGGCGACCGGCTCGGCGCCGAGGGCTACCGAGGCTTCTTTGAGGTCGACGTGCTCCTTGACACCGACAGCGGAGAGACCTACCTCGGTGAGCTGAATCCCCGGATCAGCGGTGCCTCCTCGATCACCAACGTCACCGCTGGTGCGTACGCCGACATCCCCTTGTTCGTTTTCCATCTGCTGGAGTACTTCGATGTGGACTTCGAGCTCGACATCGAGGAGATCAATGCGCGGTGGCGGGAGCTGGCGGCGGTCGACCAGTGGAGCCAGATGGTGATCAAGGAGACCTCGTCGGTAGTGCAGTTGATCACATCGGCCGCGCCAACCGGGCAGTACTCCTACGACCAGTCGGGAGCCCTGGTGTATCGGCGTGCCGCGCTGGACTGGCATCAGCTTCAGAACGAGTCCGAGGCGTTTTTCCTGCGCATCTATAGCGCTGGGGACTACCGCTGGGAGGGTGCTGACCTTGGGGTTGTCGTGACCAAAGGTCGCCTACAGCGGCGATCGGATGGTGCAGATACGCTGACTATCCGTGCCAGGCACCTCATCGATTCAATTCGCAGTCAGTACTCTGGGCTGCCTTTGGCCGGCGCCGACGCCCAAGCAGTCCCCGTTGCGACGGCTCCATCTATGGCGAAGTGAGTGACGCACTGTCGTGATCGGCTCAACGGCGAGCCGTCCGCGCTTCCCGGTCACCCTCGATAACTGGCAAACGGCCGACCAGGTCGGCTGGACCTTTTGCCACATTGCGGAGATCTTCCCGACGGCACTGATATCGCGAGGATCCGAGGCCGCAGTTCCGCTGTCTCGGAACATCATGCCGGTGG
>JAICEV010000336.1 GCA_025923975.1 Propionibacteriaceae bacterium | reverse complement strand
CCAGCCGACCAGCCCTGCTGCCAATAAGGCCAGCTTGCCCAGTGGTACCCGTTCTTTGTAGTCCACCGCGTCAAGTGGCGACCAAGAACCAGTGATCCGTCGTGCCTGGACGGCCAGATAGCCCAACTCGATTGGCACAAGTACCAGCCCGATGCCACCGAACAGGGCGAAGATCGGGTCGATGCCGGCCGCAGCCAACGCGGGCGCCACCAACATGATGAAGGCCGTGAAGATTGCACCAGGCGCAAGGTGCAGGATGATCGACCGCGTCAGCGAGTGCTGTTCCAGGACCCGGGAAGACTCAACCCCGGAACTCGATATAGCCGTCATGGGCGCACATTGACCCCGCGGCCTTCAATCGCCTCGATATCCGAAGAGGCCACCCCCAGTAGCCGATCTGCCAGGCGACGTAGAGCGCGAGCGGCCGCAACCTCGTCGCCGATCTCTGGTACATCTGCGTCGCCCGGGTTGCGATGCGCCTCACCGCGGCTGTCCAGCGCTGTGGGGGCATCTGTATGAAGGACAGCGTGTGCCATGGTTGCTGCGTCCTGCTCAAAGAGGTACAGATCCACGCGCCAGTTCTTTACATGGGGCGTTGCCGCAGTCACGGCTCCGGCGGGGGTGGTCTGGGCGGCGGCCGCAGGCTCCGCATGCAGCGACCCATGATGACTGATGTGGGCATCCGGACCAGGGAAGAAAAGCGTCTCTCGCCCGTCGTCGGACCAGCGTACGAGGTAGGGCGGCCCTCCCTGCTTGCCCACCTCGATGATCTCGCCGTCTCGCACCGGACCGTCGAGCATGGCGGCTGCGACCACGATTCGGTCGCCCACTACTGCTTCCATCGTTGCTCCTCTGCATCATGACGCCACATCGAAGGGGACCGCTCGGTCTGATCAAGGCTGAACGACTACATCCTGAGTGTTGAAGATATTTGAGGGTCTACGGCAGGGCCCGAAGCACATAAACAATGGGGACCTTCGTCACACCCGGGACCAAGGTCCTCAAGGATTGGCGACCAATGATCATGACCGTCGACAAGGTACCGCCACCACTATGAAATCGTCGAGCGAAGGGACACCGATGACTACATTCAGGCCCGCAGCTGAGCCCGGCGGAAGCGCCGAGCAGTCACCTCCCCGGCTGATCATCGTCGGCGTGGATGACTCGGCTGAGGCTGAAGCGGCCGCCAAGTGGGCGGTCCAAGAAGCCGACCTACGCAAGGATGACGTGCTGCTGGTGCACGCGTACGAGGTGCCGCTGCTCCCGTCGAGCGGCAGGGTCGCCGCTATCGCTCAAGGGCGTCAGGAGCGCCAAGCGCTGCTGGACAGGGTGGCGAGCACCTTGGCAGTGCCGCCGAGGATGCATCTGGACCGGCGCATAGAGGTCGACAGCGCGGAGTCTTTGCTGCCACGGCTGTCTGAGAAGGCGGAGCTAACGGTGCTCGGTCAAGATCATCGGGCGCTCAGTGGACACATGCCACTGGGGCATACTGCGAGCACGGTCGCAAGCATGTCACGACATCCGGTGGTAGCGGTGCCCCGCGGCTGGACGGCACCAGCGGGCGACCGTCGCCCGATAGCAGTCGCCATCGACGGGCTGCATTCCTCGTCCAGCACCCTCGGCTTCGCCTTCACCGAGGCGAGCTTCCGGCACGCTCCGGTGCTGGTCGTGCACTCGGCACCACTATCCGAGCTGACAGTGGGCGAGCAAGGCACCAGGCTCAATCTGGCTGAGATCATGGCCGGCTGGAAGGCCGATTACCCCGATATCGACGTTGAGACCTTCCTACTGGCCGGCCCGCCTCGCGACACAGTGGCCTCGGTGTCGGCCGATGCACAGCTCTTAGTTGTTGGTGTTCCCTACCGCGGCCGGGAGTTCACGCGCTGGATCCGTTCTGTTGCACGCGCGGTACTGGAGCGTGCCACCTGCCCGGTCGCTGTTGTTCCTCAGCAGCACCCGCGTTCAGCGACGGCAGACTGAGGCTCACCCGCCGTAACCGATCACCCTCCGGCCGGACACCTGGTCGCAAGGCAGCCGTAAGAACATCCATCGGTTACCCCCAGCCCACGGCTCAGGCAGCTTTCCATACCGCATGGATGCGAAGTCTTCTTCAGTCGCCAGTTCCAGGCGCCCGACTGCGACCACGCTCCAACCCGCCTGGAAGAATTCGTCGGTTTCGTCGACTTCGAAGGCACACATGGCCTCAAGTGCATGGTGGGAGATCTCACCGTCGGGGATCGTGCGGAAAATGATGGCGTCGTTGCTGAGGATGTAGTTCACCGGCAAAATGCGAGCGCCTTTGTCAACGGCGTAAGCGATCCGGCCCACGGATTTGGCGGCGAGCAGGTCCATGCATTCTTGGCGGTCAAGCTCGATGAGCCCAGATTCGCGCGCGAGGGCAGCCCAGAATGCATCGCTGGCGGCCTGGGTTGGGCTGGGTGTTGCCGAAGTCGGATTCTCTGATTGGGACATGTTTGGGGCCGCTTTCTGAGGAGATTGCTGATATCCACCGTCGATGTCGGGCACTGTGTGCGCCAGGGTCGATCGGTCCAAAAAGGGCAGGACGAAAGGCCGTCAACTTCGCAGAGCCGATTGCTTGAAAGTGATCTGGAACGTGGGGTAGAACTCGGCGATCGCCGCCAGATCCTCCAGAGAAGGATCGCCGCTCACCCCGAAGAACAGCCGGGCTTCGTGCTGCACGGCAGGTGAGTGCGGCTGTCGGCCCCAACGCAGCAGGTACGCGCGAATGATCGGTGGCCGCTCCGGCGGTGGCACCTCAACCAGCCTCGCCGCCCGCCGATCACGCCGGCCGATCAGGACGTGCCCGTCGGCTGCTCGGACGTTGCGAACCCACTCCGACTCACCGGCGAGTGCAACCAAGTAGTCATTGTCGTCATGAGTGGTCTTCACCAGTGCATTACGGCGGATCTTCCCGGAACGCCGGCCCGGGACCTCCAGCACCACGACGTCCTTCGGTCCGATCCCGCGACTGATCATGAACGGACCAAGTCGCCTCTGCAGCCGCTGGTACAGCGGAGGCGGTGGCCGGTAGCGGGTCCGAGCGCTGTAGTCCACGCCCGAGAACAGACCCTGTCGCCATCGGGCAGGAACATCCTCTTGTCCTCGCGCCAGAGCCTGAAGCGCCTGCGCCGTCCCATCGACCCGGACCCGACCATGACCGGTGGCCAGAACCTGAGGCTCCAAGGCTGCCAGAGCCGCGATGGACCGCTGAGCCGCAGCCCTGTCCCAGGTGGTGTAACCCGGCGGGCCGAACACTCCTGGTCTGGCGGTCAGGAGGCCGAGCAACGAGCTCAGGTCCACGGTTACCACCGCGTCCCCGGTGATCAGCACCCCATCGTCGTGCCGGTACAGGCTGAGATGGCCCGGAGTGTGACCGGGAGTATGGATGGCCGTCCAATCAGGCAGCCCCGGTATACCAACGTGCGGATCGAACGCCTGCACAACCGCGGTCAGATCGGCCCCGACGGTGATCTTCGTCTGAGTATTCTGCGGCAGTTGCCGAATCAGCGGTACCAGCCAACGATCGAGCGGAATCGCGTACGCCGACTGGTATCCGGCGGCAAGTGGAAGCTCGTCGGGATGCACGTACGCCGGTTGTCCCCAATGCTCCACCAACCGCCGGGTGGCTCCGGAATGGTCAGGATGCAGGTGGGTCAACACCATCGACGCCGGCCGAGCTCCCGGCCCGAACACCGACTCGGCCGTCGCTAGAATCTTCTTCTCACTGCCGTACCAGCCAGCATCCACCAAAGTCCAAGAGGACTCCGAGCGAATCAGATAGACATTGGTGGAGAATGCGCCTCGTCCAATCGAGACTAGGTATACGTCGCTGACAACTTCCGAAACCCTGGACTTTGCCATCCTGGCTCCCAATTCCTGGCTACTGCTTCAATTCTGGAAAGGTGACCAGCTGGATGTAGAGGGGCGAAAGGCCCTGCAGAGTGTGGCGTTTGCCTCTGACTGTGCTCGCGGCGGCAGTGCAAGATCAGCATCAGCGGATGTTGATCAAGAAGCCTTTACCGGCTCGGAGTCAAGCTTCAGCTCTCGAGAGGACGTCATGATGAGTCATCCGACCAGATCAGGTGTGACAGGCGCATTGGGGATGCTGAGTAGAGAATGCGCCTGCTACCACTATGAAAAATCGTGATCATCAAACACTCGAGCACGGTAGGGAAAGAAGGGATCATGCGTGACCAGCGGTCGACCGCAACTCACCGCCCCGCTGGCCGATTGCTCCGTTGGGTGCTGGTGGTGACTGTCGGAGAAGCGATCGGTTTCCTGGTGCCGGCGGTCGTGGGGGCT
>JAICEV010000335.1 GCA_025923975.1 Propionibacteriaceae bacterium | reverse complement strand
GGTCGCCTCCCGGCCCGCCGGCTAGCGGTCGATATAGAGACCGTGTGGTTTGTGCTCGATGTCTTTGAGTCCAGCGAAGAACATGGCGTTGAACGTGGTTGTGGCACTTTGCGAGACGCCACCACCGAGCTCCTTGCGGAATCTGCCGTCTTTGATGATGTAGCCCTCGGTGAAGCCATTGGCTTTGGTCCGCTCCCCCACGATCTGGTTCAAGGAGAAGATCTCGCCTGGCTTGAGCACGGTGCCGTTGATCAGGGCCGCAGCCCGGCCGATGTTGGTGTTGCGGTACGGGAGATAGGGAAAGTGAGTCGTGAACTGGCCCGTCACCTGCTTGATCCTGAGCTTCTTCGCCTCCGCTGTGGAGAATGCCGCCTTCGCACCCGTAAGCTGCACACTCACTTTGCGCTCGGCAGCCGGCTTGATCAACACCGGTTCGACGGCCTTTTTGAGGTTGTCCGCCGCGATGGTTGTGCCGTTGACCGCAGGGATCACCTTTGGCTTGCCGTTCACCAGCCGCACGGTGGCGTTCCTCGGCTCGGTCAGTTCGATCTTCTTGATGGCCGGAGCAGCATTACGCCGCAGCTTCTTTTCGGAAAGTACCGGCACCAGGTTCCCGTCCCGGGGACGGAAAGAGATCGAGTCAGCGAGCATTCTGCGGCTGACTTCAAACGATCCGGCACCACTGACGCTGACCTTGATGGGGGCGGCGACTGCAGGTTTGGCGAAGTCCGCGACCATTGTGTCGGCCTCGGCGTCGGTGATCGCGGGTTGACTGAAATCAGCCGGCAGCGCAATGGGCTCGGTCACCTTCAAGAAACTTCCCGTGATCGTGGTCGCAGCCGAATCTTGGTGCAGTGTGGTTCCTTCTCGGGCCTGTTTCTGCTTTATTTTCGTGCCTTTGTAGGCCACCGCCGCGTCCACAGGCGGACGGTCGAAGGTCTTGGCCAGCTCCCCGACCGCTCCCTGAAGCTTGGGCTGGTCGATAACTACGACTGCGTCGATGGCTGATCCGCCGGTTAGCGTTCTGAAGATGCGCACCGGGCTCAGGCTCTTACCTCCGCCGGCCGCCTCCACGCTCTGCTCGTAATCGACCGTCATGCCGGCATCGGCTGGCTTGAGTTGCGCGTCTCTTTCTCCAACAGTGAGATTAAGGGGTTGGGCTGCTCTGGTACCAAGCTCTACGGACAACTTCTGGACGGCCTCGGGCTGGCTGAGCCCGCCGACTGCCACACCTGAGATCTCGGCCTTTCTGGGCACCTTGTCGCCAGCGATGAGGTATCCGGCGACGTAAAGGATTCCAGCGAGGACCAGAATGCCGCCGACAACGGCCGCGACCATCAGCCAGATCAGTCGTCTCCCGGCTGGCCGCTCATCCGCGGGACTCGTAGATTCCCAGGTGACCGTGGTATCGGGGCCAACGTCGTTCCTTGGCGCTTGGGTGGTCAAAAACTGCTACCTCAGGTCGGACGGCACGGTGCCTAGTGGGCGCTGACGCCCTTTTGGGCGCTCGCACAATTTCCCGGCTCACGCCCCGTTAGGAATAGGCCCCCCGATAGTACGTCAAAGGAGGCCGTGCGTTTGGGTCATCATCAGAAGGCAAACCACTCGCGCGGGCTACTTGGCCGACCACAATCGTATGATCGCCACCGTCGTGCCTGCCATAGGTTGTGCATTCGAGCCAGGCGAGCGCGCCATCAATAAGTGGTGTCCCGCTGTTGGGGCTTGGGGTGTGTTGGACATGGTCAAATTGGCTGAGGAGGTCGCGTCCACGATTTGAGAAGTGCCTGGCAAGCCCTTCTTGGTCAACGGTCAGCAGTGACAGGCACCAACATTTGGCCGTCATGATAGCGCCGTGGAATCGGCTTGACTTGCTGACACACAGCAGAACTAGAGGTGGCTCCAACGACACCGAGCACACTGCGGTGGCTGTCATCGCGTGCTTGATCCCATGATGAAGCGCGGTCGCGATAGTGACGCCCGAGACGAAGTGGCCCATGACGTGGCGGAGCGCGTCCGGCGAGCCTGGAACACCGTACGCCCCATCCGGCGCGGTCGCCGGAGTCGCCTCCGGCCAGCTTGCGCTCGTCACGAGCGCTAACTCAGCCCGGCGAAAAGGTCGTCAGCCCAGCCTTCGCCCTTGGGAAGCGGGACACCCACAGCCAGGCGGTAGTACTCGTGGGCCCAGCGAGCGTCACCGAGCACGTCAGCGCCAGCGAAGAACGGGCCGTCTGGGGTGATCTGAGTGGCGTGGGCCTGCATAGCGGCAACCTTCTGTGCTACCCAAGGAGTCCCATCAATCTCCACTGAGATGTCGGCGTCGTCGGACATCAGGGAAGACAGCGGACCGTCCGGATCAAAGCCCTTGAAGGTCTCCATATCACCCGCGTCCCGCAGCGCCTGGATGCCAGCCAGCATTCGACTCTTGCTCATCGTGCACCAGAACACCCGAGCGACGGTCCAAGGTTCGCCCAGATCCCGACGGTACGAGGGCACCCCAGCCAGCTGAGTGGCGTACATAGCAACTCGATGGGCTTGAACGTGGTCCGGATGACCGTAGTTGCCAATCTGGTCATAGGTGATCAGCACCTGCGGCAGCCGGTCCCGGATCACTGGTACCAGCTCGTTCGCGGCATCCAGCAGGTCCGCCGTCCAGAAGATTCCTTCCCGAAGCACGTCGCGAGCAATGGCGCGACCGTCGGGGGCGTAGGCCATGCCGGAATCCCGATATCGACCATCGCCACCAAGTCGAATGAAATCGGTGACACCCAGGATCTCCATGGCCAGCTTGAGTTCGCCCAGCCGATGCGCTCCCAGATCGTCGTTCTGTTCCGGCGCCAGATGCGCGAGATCCTCGACGAGCACCTCGCCCTCTTCGCCGAGGGTGCAGGTGACCAGACAGACAGCCGCGTCCTCCGAGACGTACTTGGCCATCGTCACCCCGTTGTTGATCGTCTCGTCATCAGGATGCGCATGGACCAACATGAGCCGCCGGGCGGGTTGAGAGGTCACATCAGAGCTCACAGCCCCACCCTATGCGGTGAGCGCCGGATACTCCGGTGGGCCGGCTCGGGCGCCCACCGGATCAAACGACGACCCGAGGCGCAGCGAAGTGACACGCCGAAACGTGCGCCGACTCGCCGTCGGGACGCTCGATGAGCAGTGGCTCCTCGATGCTGCAGATCTCTTGGGCCTTCCAGCAGCGGGTGTGGAACCGGCACGCCGGCGGCGGGTTGGCGGGGCTCGGCACGTCTCCAGTCAACACAATCTGCTCACGGGAGTTGCGCTGCCTGGGATCGGGCAAGGGCACCGACGACAGCAGGGCTTGCGTGTATGGGTGGGTCGGCCGTGAGTAGATCTGGTCCTCATCCCCCAGCTCCACAATCTTGCCGAGGTACATCACTCCGACCCGATCCGAGATATGCCGGACCACTGACAGGTCGTGAGCGATGAAGATGTACGCCAATCCGAGTCCGGCCTGCAGCTCTGCAAGCAGATTGACGACCTGGGCCTGCACAGAGACGTCTAGCGCCGAGACCGGCTCGTCGCAAATGATCACCTTGGGGTTCAGCGCCAGCCCACGCGCAATCCCGATCCGTTGCCGCTGTCCGCCGGAAAACTGGTGCGGGTACCGGTTGATGTGCTCAGGGTTGAGCCCCACCAGCTCCAGCAGCTGCTGAACGCGCTGTCTGCGGTCGCGTTTGGGAAGGACCTCGGTGTGGATTTCGAAGGGTTCGCCGACGATGTCTCCGACGGTCTTGCGAGGATTCAGCGACGTATACGGATCCTGAAAGACGATCTGGATATCGCGCCGCAGCCGGCGCATCTCTTTACCCTTCTGGGCATAGACGTCGACCCCGTCGAAGGTGAGCTGGCCGGCGGTTGGCTCCTCGAGCCGCATCAGCAGCCGAGCGAGACTCGACTTCCCACAACCAGATTCCCCGACGATGCCGAGTGTCTCGCCCTTGTAGAGCTCGAAGGAAACCCCGTCGACCGCCTTGACGTGACCCACGGTCCGCCGCAGCACGCCCGCCTTGATCGGATAATGCTTGACCAGGTTCTCAGCCTTGAGCACCACCTCGCGGCTCACTACAGTCATCCCCCTGCTCCTTCGAAACCAGCTTCAGTGGGGATCTTGGAACCGCCTACCGGGTGCTCGGGTGGGAATTCGGAATGCGCCTCCACTTCCTCGGTGGTCTGAGTGACCTCCAGCTCCGGGCTGTGAGCCAGCAGCAGCTCGGAGAAGTGGCACGCGGCAAGCCTGCCCCGAGCCACTTCCCGCAGTGGTGGCGGTGGATCGACCCGGCAGATGTCTTGGGCGTAATGACAACGCGGGTTGAAGGGG
>JAICEV010000334.1 GCA_025923975.1 Propionibacteriaceae bacterium | reverse complement strand
GTTCCCGCGGCCGACCACGTTGCCATTTCGACCACAATCGGCGGCCGTACCTCCCTCCGCTCTTCTGCAGTCCGCTGGCCGTACTGGTTGTAGACAACGTCCATATCCATCGCCATCTGACATGCTTCGTCCTCGCCGAGATCAACAGCTCGCCAGCCCATTACGCCCCCGTCGTAGACGCCCCACCGCCCGCTGCCGATGTGTCGCGCCTCAAACCTCACGCTTCTATTAGAACACAAAAGCGATTAATTGCACGTGTTACGTCGGCTGGTTCAAGGTGACAAATCGGTATCCCTGAGCCCGGTAATCATTGATGATCTCTGGTAGAGCGAGGACCGTCGCCGCTCGATTGCCACCACCGTCATGAAGCAAGATCACCGGGTGCTCCTGAGTGAGTCCGAGCGCGGCCCGCTTCCGGATCAGGTTCGCGAATCTCCAGCCGCCTTCGGATGAGGCTGCCCAGTCGCGCGTGTCAACCGACCACAAGATCATCGAAAGACGGGCAGCCCGAGTGACAGACTCCGCGCCTTTCACGATTCCGCCCGGTGGACGAAACAGACATGGCTGAAGCCCGGTGGCATCGATGATTGCACGATGAGTTCGCTTGATCTCCCCGGTCAGCTTCTTGCGGTTCCAACCGGCTGCCGCTCTGGGGATGTCGTGCGACCAGCTGTGATCTCCAAGCGCATGGCCGTCTGCGATGATTCTTCGCAGCATCTCTGGATTGGCGACTGCGCTTTCGCCTACGACGAAGAAGGTCGCAGGCACGCCAGCTCGCTGCAGCACATCGAGTACCTGCGGCGTTGCCGGCCCTGGACCGTCGTCAAAGGTCAGTGCCACGGTTCGTGATGGGGCACCTGCCCGGTCGCGAACAGCCGGAGCATTGCGTACTACTCCTTTCGCAGGTGCTGGACATGGGTGTTGTGTCTTGGCTGGGTCCTCGACGGCCTGGATCGGGGCTGGTGTGGCGGCCGGAGTAGTCGCCGGAGTGGCTGCCGGTGTTTGCGGGTCATCGCGTATGGCACGGACGGCGGTGTGCGACATCACGATGGCGAGCACCACAAACAGTGCAAAGAACACGCACACTCGATCCCATCGCACATGCAGTTGAGCGTGGCCAGCCGGCGCACGGCTTGAGGTTTGCGAGGTGCGACCAGGCGGCAGCGTCGCGGCCACGACCTCATCCTGCCGTGTTGATGCTCCTGAACCTGGGATCTGTGCGTGTCGTGCATGAGCGAAACGCATGCGAAAGCGTCCAGTCGAGACCGTTCCCGCTGGGTGTTGAACTTTAGATCGCGTGGCGGCCAAGCCGGGTCGCTACCGTGCTGCCTGCGACGTGCCATGGCTCTAGTTCCCGCTGGTCCCCAGTTTGGGGTGCTGTTGTTCCCGACATGCCGGGCGCGTCGTGGGGTGGCGGGGTCGGCGTTGGCCTGAAAGGAGCCTGCCCGGCTGAACCCAGTAATGCCGTGCCAACCCCGCTCATCCGGCTGTCCTATCCATTGAAGGAGTTACCGGAGGTTCTAGAGTGGCACATCAGTTCGTGGGAGTTGACGCGCACAAGCGGTCGATCACGGTCGCGGTAGTCGATGCGGTCGGCGGCCAGCTCGCAGCGGCCAGTTTCGCCAACAGCAGCAGCGGTGTGGAGGAGGTGATGGCCTGGTTGCCGGCCGCGGCGCCGGTGCTGCGGGGTTGGGGTGGAAGGATCATCGGGGCACGGCCGGCATCTGGCTGAGCGGCTGGTAACCGCCGGCTTCGACGCTGGGGAGGTGCCGCCGCGGCGCACCGTCGAACGCCGCCGAGCCCGCCGCGCCCCCAAGACCGACCACGACGACGGCTACGCGATCGCCCGGGCGGTTGCCGGGGAGCCGAAGCTTGGCCCGGCCAAGCCCGGCGCTGGGCTGGGCGAGGCCCATGATCAGCTGGTGATCGTGCGCGACCGCCGGGATCTGCTTGTGCAGCGCCGTAAAACGATGCTCAACCACGCCGAAGCGGCGCTGCAGGCGGCGCCGCTGAGCTGGACCGATACCGGCCGCGCCGGCCGCAAGGTGCTGCCGCGGCTGCGCGCTGTCCTCAACGCCGGACGTTACCCGGCTACCGCAGCGGAGCGGGAGCTGTTGGAGCTGCTGGGCGAGCTGCACACCGACATCGCTGAGCTCGACGTCCGCATCCGCGTCCTGGAGAAGCGGTTGGCCGCACTAATCGCGGCCTGCGGGTCGACGCTATTGGATGAGCCCGGGATTGGTGTCGTCACCGCGGCCACCTTGCTAGCTGAGGTCGGTGACCCCGCGCGGTTCCGCAACGAGAGCGCCTTCAACCGGTGGTGGGGCGGCGCCCCAGTCGCCATCTCCTCCGGAGAAGGCGACGGTGAGCCGCTAAGGCACCGCCTCGACCTGCTCGGCAACCGCACCATTAACAGCGTGATCTACACCATCTCGATCACCCAAAGCCGCTACCACCAGCCAGCCCGCGACTACCTGGCCCGTAAACGGTCCGAGGGGCACAGCCGCAAGGAAGCCCGCCGCGCCCACAAGACCCTGCTAGGCCGGCGCATCATCCGACGCATGTGGGCCGACCGGCGCCGACAACTAGACCAGTCACATCAAAAAGCTGCCTAACCAGGTACCCGCTTGACAAAGGAGCTTCGGGAACGTTTTGCGGCGTCCGTTGCGGTTTGTGGCTCAGGAAGAGTGTCAGTGCCGATCTGTACGTTCTTCCTTGTCCAGTTGGGTTTTCTTGGGGAAGGCGAGCAGTGATGATGGCTGATCATGACGGGCCAGGGGTGATACCAGCCGCTGCGCAGGTGAGGCGATATCGATACACGACGGGCCCACACCACAACAGGTCGCGTGTCGTTCGCGGCCACCTTTCGTCGAGAGCCATCGGCAGTTCTCGACCTAATCGAGGTGCTTGTCGAAGTAGGCGAGTGTGCGCTCGATGGAGCGCTGCCATTGGCGCTCGAAGGTGTGGCCCTCGCGGCGGTATTTGACGAACGTGACGTCTTTACCGGCCGCCTTGAGTGCCTTGACCGTCGCTTCTGACCAGCGGATTGGGCAGGTGTCGTCTCGCGTGCCGTGATGTACAAGGACCGGCTCGTGATCCGATCGAAGTACGGCCGCGGCGAGGCCGTGCGCCAGAATTCGGGCGAGTCGGCCGGCAGCCCGTACGTCCACGTAATCCGGCAGCTGATCCGCGACCGTCTTCCGACCGTCGATAGAACTGCCTCCTGTTGTCGGCCTCCTGTTGTCGGCAGCCATCGGGCGCACCGCCGCGTAGATCACGCCGGCATCAACGGAAATGTCCCATTGCTCGATGCCGTCCAAGAGGGAGCTCGTCGAGATCGACGCCTTCGACGCAACGCTCGCCGCACCGGCTGTCGGATCGGGACATGATCATCTAGCGTCAGTGGCCAAATTTGCCATGATCGCGTTCATGTTCTTTGCACGCCTACACCGATGCCACCGCCGCGGCCAGGCATTGATCGCGGCGCAGTTCGCGACTGTCCTGCAGCGGTGTGGCGTGCCATCGGCAATTCCTGGACACCAGCCTCTTGGCCGCCTGCTGGCCAGGAATCGGATGGCTCCTCGGCCAAGATCATCTCCGCCGATCCGCCTATCGCTGATGCTCACCGCTGCGGCAGCTGCTGTGCCGTCGGATTCGAAGGAGGCGACGAGGTACTGGGCTGGACCTTACGGCCCGCATCGGCGGACCGGCGTCGGAAAGCCGGGCTGGCCTTCGAGGCACTGAGTGTTGCCACGCCACGAAGTGTCAAGTCCTGTGAGCCCGGGGGCCACAGGACTTGGACTGGTCAGGGACGGTGTTGCCTTAGAGGACGATCAGGAGCAATGCGATCGCAAAGAACACACTTTGGGCGCTGTGTACCGCGATCCCGATCCAGGCGCTTCGGTAGTGCTTCGTCGGGTAGGCAAGGGTGAACGTGTCGAAGAGTGTCGCCGGCATCGCCCACGGGACGTGGAGGTGGTAGCCCGTGAAGAGGAGTCCGTTCACGACCCAGTCGCCGCGTCCGAAGGCGCCGCTCATCCGCGGAAGGAGGTACCCGCGGAACAGCAGCTCCTCGCCGAGCACGGTGGTGAAGACGAGCAAGGCGACGATGAGGCCGTACCAGCCCCAGGCGCCGTCGAGGAACGCCTTCCCGGCGTCCGACTCGACGAGCGTTGCGAAGACCCGGTTCTCGGGAGCCCCGAACGTCGGGATCAGCTCGTTGAACGCCGTGAAGGCGATGGTCAGCGGGATCACGATCAACCAGACCCTGCCCCCGATGCGGCCGCTGCGCGGGCTTCGTGGGGAGCAGAGCCAGAGTGCCTCGCGGACCGTGGACCAGCGGAG
>JAICEV010000333.1 GCA_025923975.1 Propionibacteriaceae bacterium | reverse complement strand
TTTGGAAGCTGCGGCGCGCTGAAGTCAAAGGATGGGCTGGTCATCACGAGCACGCGGCTGCACCGGTCGAATAACTCGAAAACATTGTCGAGCGGGAGCTGTTCGTAGCGTTCGAGAACGGCGTTGAGCCGCGACAGGGTAGGGGTAAAGAGCCAGGACACTATTCTCGGGGCAACCTTGTCTCTCATCGTGCCCAGGAAGCTGTGTCCTGGCGACCAGCCAGTGCCGAGGAGCGGCAGCCCTGGCGTAGGCCGGGCGTATGTCTGCGTCACAAGGGCTGCTGTGGGACGCCGCGTGGCCAGCGCTCCGATCAAGATTCCTGGCAGCCCGTCGGCCAGGATGGCGTCAGCCGGAAAATCTCTGAATGTCGCGATGACGTCGTGGGCGAACCGACTAGTCATTGTCTTCCCGGCGTAGTCCTTGGCAGCCTTGAACGCTCGGTATGGATTGCCGCTCTCAAGTGCCGCGATCAGAGCTGTCTGCTCCGCGCGGGAGTTGAAGTGTGGTGCCTCCTGCCAGGCCGAGAAGGAGCATCCAGCGGACTTGGCCGAGGTTTCGATGGTCGGGTCGGCCAGCACCCGCACCTGGTGTCCGCGACGCACAAGTTCGGCGGCAAGACCGAGTGCAGGCGGCACGCTGCCGCCTGCGTCGATGACGGCCAGCAGGAACCGGCTCTTCATCAGGTCATTCTTGTCTTCCTGTTGTTGCCTGGAGCCATGGCGCCGGGGTGACACGAGCAGGATCTTCGGCTCGCCCCGGCGCGATAACCTGACGCCGGGAAGGGTGGCGATGGACGACCGGGAAGCCCAGAGTCGAGCAGGTGCCGGCACACCGGTCAGCCATGCCGGGGCTCATCCTCCCTCGATCTGGGCGGCCAGCGCTCCTGAGATCCGGTACGTCAAGAGCGAGGACGGTTATGTCGCTTATCAGGTCTTCGGCCAGGGCGCCTTCGACATCATGTTTATTGGCAACTGGGCAAGCAACATCGAGGTGATGTGGGAACACCCATCGATGGCGCGCTACCTGAACCGACTGGGTCATTTCGCCAGGGTCATCTGCTTTGACAAGCGAGGTGCTGGCCTCTCAGATCCCGTGCCCCTGGGCGCGCTGCCGACGCTGGAGCATTGGATGGACGACGCTCGCATCGTCTTGGACGCGGTCGGTTCAGAAGAGACCGCCCTGATCGGTGATGCCGAAGGCGGCCCCATGGCGATGATGTTCGCCGCCACGTACCCGCAACGTACTCGCGCCTTGGTGCTAGTGAACACATTCGCCAAGATGCTTCGGGCAGCCGACTATCCAATCGGGATGCCCGAGGAGGCCGGGGAGCGGCTACTTCAGATCTGGGAGCGCGCGTGGGGGACAGGGATCGTACTCGAGCTTTCGGCCCCAAGCGTTGCCGATGACCCGGAGATGCAGCGCTGGGCTGGCCGGTATATGCGACTTTCAGCGCCGCCGGCGGCGTGCACCCGGATGTACCGATGGGTGCTCCAGGTGGACGTGCGCTCGGTGCTGCCAAGCATCCAAGCTCCGACGCTGATCTTGCACCGGGTCGACAACCGGCATTATCGGGTCGCGATGGGCCGGTACCTCGCCGAGCACATCCCGGGTGCAAAGTACGTGGAGCTCCCAGGAGCTGACTGGTATCCACCATTCGTTAACGCTCAGCCAGTCCTCGACGAGATCGAGGAATTTCTCACAGGGGCTCGCCCCGTGCCAGCACAGGACCGCATCCTGGCCACGGTGCTGTTCACCGACATCGTGGGCTCGACCGATCTAGCCGCCAGGCTTGGTGATCAGCGCTGGCTCGACCTCAAGGCCGCGCACGACGGGCTGGTGCGCACGCATCTCGACCGTTACCGGGGCAAAGAGGTCACTACGACGGGGGACGGCTTCCTCGCAACCTTCGACGGTCCGGCTCGCGCTGTGCGGTGCGCGTCGGAAATCGCCTCGTCGGTGGAATCGTTGGGAATCAAGATCCGGGCTGGCTTGCACAGTGGCGAGGTCGAGATTCAGGACGGACAGATCGCGGGGATAGCGGTCCACATCGCAGCGCGCGTCATGGCGCTCGCCGACGCGGGCCAGGTGCTGGTGTCGGGAACTCTAAAGGATCTGGTGGTCGGTTCCACGATTCGATTCTTCGACCGCGGCTCTCACTCGCTCAGGGGCATTCCCGGCGAGTGGCGACTATTCCAGGTCACCGGGCTCTCCTGAACCGAGCGCGGTTGCTGTCATACGCCGAAATTCGCGGCGAGCACCGAGCGGTAGCGTTCCATGATCTCAGCAGCTGCGCGCTGGTCAGCCGCCGTTGGTTCGTGCTTGCTGATCACCGGCACAGGCCAGTCCGGCAGCTTACCGGTCAAGGCCCATGCGGCTTGCCGGGCAGAGCCGACCGCGACGCTCTCGAAGGTGTCAGTGACCACGATGGGCAGGCCGAAAACAGCCGTCGCGATCTTGCGTACCCCCTCGGACTGAGACGCACCGCCGGTGAGAGTAATCGAGGAGATGTCGCCGGTCTGCTCCCGCAGTACCTCGACGCCATAGGCAAGGCTCCACAAAACGCCCTCAATCGTGGCGCGCGCAACATTCGACGGAGTCATGTTCGCCAGGGTCAGCCCGACGAGCTGGCCGCGGGCGTCGGGCAGTGGCGGAGTTCGCTCACCCTCCAGGTATGGCAGAAAAGTGAGTCCTTGGCTGCCCGGCTCGGCACTCAGCGCGAGCTGGCTCAACTCGGCCAGCGTCACGCCTAGCACTTCTGCGGTCGCGACCAGGTTCCGGGCGCCGTTGAGTGTGCACACCAGCGGGAGAAACTCGCCGGTTGCATCAGCGAAGCCCGCAACAGTGCCGGTCGGCTCGTGTGTTTGCTGATGGCTCTTGGTGAAGGCAGTGCCACTGGTCCCGAGCGAGACCACGGCGGCGCCCGCTGTTACGTCGAGGCCGAGCCCACCCGCCATGTTGTCGCCTGTGCCAGGTGCGATGGCGATTCCGCTTGCTGTGTGCCCGATCACCTCGTTCGGAGCGGCGACGCGCGGCAGCTCAAGATCATGACCAATGGCCAGCTCGACGAGATCGTTTCGATAGCGATTCGCTGTGGCGTCGAAGTAGCAGGTGCCGGATGCATCTCCGCGGTCGGTAGTCGGCGCAAAACTGCGATCACCGATCTGCCAGCTCAACCAGTCGTGCGGGAGGACTACTGCTGTCGTCCGTGCGGCGTTCTCGGGCTCTGCCCGGGCCAGCCACCTGATCTTGGAGACTGTCATTGAGGCGACCGGGACGGAGCCAACCGCGTCAGCCCACACGGTCGAGCCTCCGAGCTCGGCAATCAGGTCTTCGGCGTCCGGCGCAGATCTGTTGTCGTTCCACAACAGGGCATCGCGGACCAGCTCACCATGTTCGTCGAGAGTCACCATGCCGTGTTGCTGACCGCCGACGGCCAGCGCAGAGACTCCGTCAAGCAGGGCCGGATCGGCCGTTGCCTCCCGATAGGCCGCCAGCCAGGCAGTCGCCGACACTTCGGTGCCTGCTGGATGTGAGGCCCGACCACTGCGGACGATCGCGCCGGTCTCCAGATCGCAGACCACGATCTTGACTGACTGGGTCGATGAGTCGACTCCGGCGACAAATGTCATGAGGTTCCTCCAACGGTAATGGGGATGCCGCGTTCCAAGAAAGGTTGCAAGGCAGCCTGGCTGGGAGAACCGGCGACGGCAATCGAATCGATCTGTTCAAGAGAGGCGAACTGTACGAATGCGGAGACGCCCAAGTTGTCGACACCGGCCGCTGCGATAACCCGTTCGCCTGAGGCCACCTCGGCCTGCGAAACAGCCGCGGCGGCCGGGGTCGCCTGGGTCAGGCCACGCGCGACGCTGATTCCTGCCGGACATACCACGCTCACGTCTACGTGCAATCGCTCCATCTCGTGAACTGCCCAGTCGCCCTCTTGAGCCCGAGTGACTGGCGACACGGTACCACCGATGTTGTAGATCTCGAGCCGGCTGGCCCGCGATAGCACGATGGCCGCGTCCAGGGAGTTGGTGACGATCGTCAGGCCCCGTGTCTCGGGAGGCGAGCCGACGATGGTGTGGGCGAGAGCGAGTGTCACACGGCCGGTGCCGAGCAGGATGGTGCCCCGGCGCGGTAGCGCCTGCCAGATGCGGCTGGCCAGCTCAATGTCATTCTGGGCGGTCGGGGGCTGGCTGTTGCGAAGAGTGAATGGACCCGTGATGATGCGCACAGCGCCGCCATGCACGCGCTGCAGCTTGCCCGCGCTCTCCATAGTCCGCAAGTCGCGACGGATGGTCTCCTGTTCAACGCCGAGGCGGTTCGCGATGTCGACAACATCCAC
>JAICEV010000332.1 GCA_025923975.1 Propionibacteriaceae bacterium | reverse complement strand
GACGGGACTGTCGCATCAGCGCTTGGGTCTGTTCATCAAAATGCATCACACTGTCGCCGACGGGTTGACCGGCGTGGCCCTGCTCGGTGCGCTACTGGATCAGCAACCGGACCCGCTCGCCGAGCCGGTGCCGTCGTGGACCCCGGCGCCGATCCCGGCTGCCAGCGCTCTTCTGCAGGACAACATCGCCCGCCGAGTCCGCGCAGCCAGACGCGTATTCGGCACGCTGGCCCACCCGATCGAGACAACCCGTCGGGTACGGCGGGCCTGGCCGACCGCGCGGGTGGGTCTCACAGACCAAGATGCACCACGAACCAGCCTGAACCGTCGGATCGGGCCACACCGCACCCTAACGATCATTCCGAGCAGGCTGGACCTCGCCAGGCAGATCGCCCACGCCCACGATGCCAAGATCAACGATGTCCTGCTGGCCGCGGTCGCCGGCGGCCTGCGGGACTTGCTCGGCAGCCGGGGGGAGGCGGTCGACGACATCGTGCTCCGTGCATTCGTTCCCGTCTCGCTGCATCATGAGCAACTCGGGCTGGCGCGTGGCAACCAGACTACGGTCATCATTGCGCCGCTACCGATTGGCGAGCCCGATCCGGTTCGCCGGCTGGAACTGATCGCCACCGCGACCGCCGAGCAGAAAAAGCACAGCCACTCGCCTGCACTCAACGCCTTTCCCAACAGCCTGGTCCAGCGGATGGCGTGGCGCCTGGCGGCCCACCAGCACTACATGAATGTGTCGGTTACCAATGTGCCGGGACCAAACAGGCCGCTCTACCTTGCCGGCGCGGAGCTGCTGGAGGTCTTCCCAGTGATTCCGATCTCCATCAACCTGACCCTCGGTATCGGCGCCCTCAGCTACACCGACCAGTTCAACATCACCGCTGTCGCCGACCGCGACCTCTGCCCCGACGTCAACACCTTCGCCACCGGAGTACAAAACACCCTGGACGCGCTCGCCACATCAACGGCCGCGAGACCAGTGGTCGTCGCTATGAGTGGATCTCAGCTGTAGCCGGCAGTCCATGGTCATTGGCGGCGGATGATTGGCATGCCCTAGCGTGCGACGCTCCTGATGAGCGCACACGGGCCGCGCCGCTACGGGTGTACAACCGGCCCTTCCGGATAGCACCTGCCTAGCAAGAGGATTGGTGGTGGAGGTGACTGTCGTGTTTTCGATTCGCAACCTCGGTGGCGTGGCGTTATTTCTCTTCGGCACTACCTATCTTTGGTTGACGCCGATGTTTGCCAGCCGAGGCATACCAACAAAGGGCATCTGGTGGTCAATCACCCAGATCCTCGCCTTCGGAACCTTGCTAGGTTTCACCATCGCCACATGGGGACTATTCAAGAAGTCATCGTGGTGGGACGGCCTCGCCATCGCCTCGGCGGTTCTCGGGCTGATCGTGCTCATCCCATACTGGATCGCGGCGCACAGCAGCGGCGAGACGACACCGTGGTTCAACGTCCTCATACACGCAGTCGGCGCAATCGGGGTCCTCGTCCTGCTCACTGTGCCGGCATTGGCCAGCTGGGTGGATGGCCACGTTATAGCGGGTAAGTGAAGGATCCCGGATCAGGCGATGAGTCGTTCGAGAGACACGGCGCCTTTCTGAGATCCGCAAAGCCGATCCGCACCTCTCGAAGCTGTCCCGCAAGAGTCTCATCCAAGGCTCCATTGAGGTCGATGTGACCAGGCCCGGCAACGACTTGAGCACGTCGAGGCGGCCGCTAACATCTTTTGTTTACAGTCACCCCGATCACTCGCCCCGGACAGTGCCGCACGAACTCGAGAACGGACCCGTGCCCTGATCGGCGTACTCGATGGTTCCGAGTGGTGTGTCGAGCATCTGCGCCGGGATCAAGGTGATGCGGCCCACGCCCGGCACATGCGTTCGCGATGGGTGCCCATCGAGTCGCGGGCGGCTGACGATCCCACCACCAAGCCGGTCTCATGACCGGATACCTAACCCGATCGCCAGATGCGTCTTGTCCGTTCCTGAGTGGACCTAGGAAGCACATTTTCTTTGCCGGTAACGAAATCCAACGTGCAAAGGTGGGAGATCAAGTCCCTTTTCAGCCCGCGAGCGTAGTCGAAGTCGAATGCCTCAAGGCTCTTGCGGCTGGGGAACGCGGGCAGCTCGGATCCGCCGGCTCGTCACGGGCGCGTGAGAGTGGCTGCACGATGCCGGGAGGACTCGGTCGGTGTGTCCTGTAGCTCATCGCTCAGCCGTGCTGCTGCCGTTGCCATGATTGTGGCCGGCTCGGGCTCGCCTTCGAGGAGAGCCAGATCCACCATGCACACCAGCGCCAGGCTGACCCGAAGCAGGAAACCTCTGCCATGCGACGAGTGATCGTCTCGCTGAGGCGTCAGGTCGGCTGGTGTCTGCTACGCAAGCCCCAGCTGCAGCATCATGGCCAGAGTGTCGGTGACGCCCCATTCTTCGGCCAGCATGCCGTTCTCGATCCGCACCTCGTTCACGGTCGTCGCCTCAAACGTCTTCCCGGTCGGAGGCACACCCATGTACGGACCCAGCTGCGTGCCCCGCATAGTGATCCGTACCCACACCCTGTCTCCTTCGGCGCCGATGCTCTCCACCGACACGCGCACGTCAGGAAACGCCTCAAACAACATCAAGAACAGCTGCTTGGTCGCTTCCAACCCTCCAGGGTTCTTGTGGTTCACATAGTCGGGACTGAAATAGCTGCTCAGCAGATCCACATTGTGGTTATTGACGACCTCCTCGTAAACGCGCCGCACAAGGTCCTTGTTCTCTGCTGTCCCCATGATGTTCTCCCCACCCGCATCGGCGATCCTCACTGCCCAACCTAATCGACGGTGTGGCCTATTACTTCTGCTCCACATACTGTGCCGCCACCTTCGACGCCGACGGGGACCGCTACACCACCGCCTCGACCAAACGGTGACCAACATTCCGGCGCACGCCACCACGCCTCCAAGCGGCCAACCCGGCGTTCGCCGCGGCCATCTTCACATCGACGGTGTCATGACCGCCATCGTCGGCCTGCACGCCGCCGTCTGGCAGGCGCTTCGTAGTCAGCTCGAAGTTGTTCCCGGCGAGCGTCACGTCGCGTGAAGCCAACATGTTCACCACGAGACCTTCGACGTCACGGATGTCCCCCGCTAGGGCGCCGGCGCACCTGATTCTGCACCGCGACCGCGTCAATCAGGTCAATCACGAGCAGAGCCCAGTCCTACACAAGCATTGTCGGCCGTCAGCGCCCAATCGACCTACGTGCTGATCGCGGGCGCCGGCCCCGAGGGCCCGGAATTCCTTTGCCCGCCCCGATCACGGCAACGGTCTCTTGCTTCCAGCCGGAGAAGCTCGGCAAGTGGAAATGCGCAACATAAATCTCGGCCTGCCCCTGGCGGATCAATACAGCTGCAATGTGCAGTAAAGACCGTGCTGACGACCGCTGCTCAGCACGTATTGCGCAGGCTCAGTGGGCCGGAACGAGGCTCAGCGAAGTCAGTGCCGACACTTTGCAAGCAGAGGTCTCTCATTCGGTCGAGGGCTAATTCGAACAATGACTTGACGCGTGCCCAATTCGTGCCCAATACGGCGCGCAACTGCGGTCACTCACGGTTAATCATGGTCAGCCTTTTTCTTTGCATGTAAGGAAACTGCCTTGCCAGAGCATCACGGTTCTCGTCTTCCAAGCTGGCCATGCGAGTTCGATTCTCGTCACCCGCTCCAGTGGCATAATGCCTTGTCAGGGCCTATTTCACGGCCAGTAATAGAACGCGGCGACGCGGCCTGAGATCGCGGCGGGCTGGTCATCTCGTGCAGATCATGCTGTGTGCAGCCGCAGCTTTGCCCTGGTCAGGAGGCCATTCGAGGTCGGACTTGCCGCTTCTTCGGTGATCACCAGCCTAATTCGCGGGCCACACACGGACCACAACTGAGCGTGACGGTCAGGGAGGAGGCCTCCGGGTAGTCCGAGACGCTGCGAACCATGTCGAAGTGGTGGCTTTAGGACTGGGTGTTGCGTAAGGCGGAGCAATGAACGAGACAACGCCCCGCGACGACCGACGTCACCACCGACGCGATCATCTCCGATTTCTGGAGGTCGTCGAGTCCCCATCGAAGATCGAAAAGCAACTGCGGGATTCAGGCACCTATGTCGCCGATTTCCGCCAATGATCGAGACAACCGCGTACTTGCTGATCGCGAGAGCAGCAGTGCGGGGCGAATGCACAGCGCGGGTGGGCGCCGAGGCCGAGACCATGGTCGTGGACTCAGCGTCTGGTCTTGGGGATCGACGACATCATGGGCCGGCTGAGCCTCCTCGATGGCAACATTCAGATTGCACGTCGGGACGGCGGACTGTACGACGACCACTCTGAGAGCCCAACCGAT
>JAICEV010000331.1 GCA_025923975.1 Propionibacteriaceae bacterium | reverse complement strand
GGTCCGGCGGACCGCGCGGGTCGGGCGGTCGTCGAGCTCTATCGCCGCCATCGTCGTCGCCATTGGGGGGATGATGCCGAGCCTGTCCTCGATCGCCGCCACGCTTGTGACTAACGACCTGCGACTTGAGGAACGATGGCTCTGTCGTGCGGAACCCAAATCGTCCTTGACTGAGGATAACGGTCGAACTTTTCCAAAGGGCGGTTGTCATCGTGACGCGAACAGTGGCCACTCACAAACCAGTGGAGCGATCAGGAGCTCCTACTGTCGGGACCTTCCTGAAGAGGCATTCGGTTACGGTGTATTTTCTGTTGGCGTTTTCGATCTCATGGGCCTGCGTCACCGCCGTGCTCGGTGCTGGTGTCCTGGACACAACTGTGGACGAAAAACAGATCGAAAGGCTGTTGCCGTTGGTGATCTTGGCGTTGGCCATTGGACCAACTGTGGCAGGCATCCTGATGACCGGTCTCGTCGATGGCAGCGTGGGCCTTCGTGACCTGCTGTCCCGGTCGCTCAGGTGGCGGGTGGGCGCGCGCTGGTACGCGGTGGCCCTGCTGACCGGCCCACTGTCGGTCGCGGCGTCACTGCTTGTGCTCCAGCTATTCTCATCGGAATTCCGTCCCGGCATATTCACCACGAGCGACATCCCCTCTGTTCTGATGATCGGCATTGTTATGGGGCTGGTGGTCGGCATTCTTGAAGAGCTGGGCTGGACAGGGTTCGCCGTGCCCAGGTTGAGGCTGAGTTACGGTGTCTTCAGTACGGGGCTGATCGTGGGGATGCTATGGGGACTGTGGCACCTCGCCGTCAACTATTGGGGAGTCAGCAGTTCAGCCGGAGGGCTACCGGTGGCTGTCGTCTTGTCGGTTGTTCTCTTCAGCTTCCTTCCGCCCTACAGGATCCTCATGGTTTGGGTCTATGACCGTACGGGCAGCGTGCTCTTGGCGATCCTCATGCACGCGAGTCTCATAGCGTTCTGGACAGCGTTCACGCCCGTCGGAATAGCTGGAGCGCCGCTGCTGATCTGGTATCTCGCTTGGGCAGTCCTACTCTGGGCCGTCGTTGCAGCGGTCGCAATAGCCCATCGTGGACGACTGCAGCTCCGAGGGTGATGGATCGGATCAGCTTTCCACCTCGAGACCTGGGTACGCGCCTGACCCTCCGGAAGGTGACGAGATGATCGGGGACGCGTCGCCGGTGGCGAATAGATACTCGGCGCGGCGGGCAGTTCCGGAACGGGATGGAGACCTGGTGATCTGTCCAGGGCCGGCGGCCGGCCCCGGACGACATGTCGACCGATCGTGATCATGGCTCGCCGAGAGCCCCAGACGGCGCGGAGCATCAGGAACTCCCGCCAACCTCCACCGGATACAAGGGCCACGAGAGTGGTGATCTCGATCTTCGGCATCGTCGTTGGCCTGGCCGCCATCGAGCATGGAGTGGGCGAGGTCAGCCAGGGATCGGCTCGTCCGGCTAGCTTGCTGATTCAGTCGTGGCCGGATACGGCCGCTTTCACCGTTCTTGCCGGTGAACCCGCCTTGACTGTGCTGCCGACCTTCTTACTTAGTGGCATTCTGACCGTGATCGTTGGCTTGGCATTGTCTGTTTGGTCGGTGTTGTTTGTGCAGCGATGGGGCGTGGCCTGGTGTTGATCTTGCTGTCGCTGGTATTGCTGCTCTTTGGTGGCGGCCTTGGGCCGCCACTTATTGGACTGATCTTGGGTGTTGCCGCCCTCAGAATGCATGCAATACCACGGTATGAGGTTCGGCGATTCCTGTCGCCGCTGGCCCGAGTCTGGGAGTGGGCCCTGGGTGCAGGGGTGGCCGGATACCTGGCCCTGTTGCCGGAAACGTACTGCTGTACCACTTCGCCGGAGTGGCCAACCAAACCATGGTGTACGGCCTCGCGCTTTTCTCCTTCGCTGCGTTGATCCTGTCGCTGGTCGCTGCCCGAACTGCCGATCGACTCGCTGCGAAACGCCGCGGGTAAGTAGCCAGGGGCACAAGGTCGGGCGCATCTCAACCGCTTTACGGACCTGCAGGAACCGTTGAGAAGATGATCATGAGATCGCAGGCCGGCGACAAGTTGATGTCATTGACCGATGTATCGGAAATGTTGGGCATCCGGCATTCATGCGTTGTACCGCCGGCGGCACAATGGCGACGGGCCAATTGGCTACCGCGCAGGCGGCAGCCGCGGTATCGCAGCGAGGCCGTCGCAGCGGTCTGGGCAGAAGGCCGACAAGCCCTGACTCAAGATCATGAGCGCTCCGTTGGTGCGTCCGGGAGGAGCTCAATCGCTTCACTCGGGCCGGCCTCCTCGACGAGGAGCGTCCGGACGCTGATCCTCGGGTGTATTACGTGCGGACCGACAGCCCCTTGTGGGGCATCATTCGAGCGGCTCGCGCTGTTGTAAGGACACCAGACGCCGACTCCTGATCAGGGGCTGCGTGTCCGGACTGCCTCCGGAGTCTGCGTCCCGGCGGCTGAAGGCGCTCGGGCAGGGCCGCGTCACAGCCGGACAACCCGGGCGGCCAGAAGTGCTGACCTTCGGTCGACGCGCGATACGCTTGCGGACGTCCGGTGGTCATCGGACATCATGTAGACATCGAGACGGTGCCACAACGTGTGGCACGTGCCGCGCTCCAACTGGATGAGATGGGAGTAACGGGAGCTCATTTCACGCTCAAATTGGCCAATTCAGGCAGGACGAGCGTGGGTCGTGCCCGGTTCAAATCCCCCTCGCGCACTCATTCCCTGAGCCTTGAGCGTTGGCGTCTGCGAGAAGCTTTCATCAAGAACTGATCCAGCATCGTACCTAGTCAGGCTATCTTTGGGGCATCCCCTCGACTTGGCATGGGTGCTCCAACTGGCCTGTCTACAGATGATGCTCCGGCCAAGTTGGCCGCGGCTTGGCGGGCAGGTGCTGAGCCCAGGCGCTCACGCAGTCCAGCCGAGCCACGCCCCACCTGCACTCATGCCACCCAGCCAAAATGCCGCCGCAATGAAGGGCAGCGGCACCACCCAGAGTGGCTCGCGTCTGATCCAGAAGCAGCCGAGCCCGAACAGCACGAGCCAGACGGTGATGAAGATTGCCACCGCCCAGCCAGGGGCCATCAACCCCGAAGCGAGGAAGAGGGGCGAGATGGCGAGCATTGCGGCCAGGGCCAATATCCCGGCCACGTACTTGGCACCCGTACGCGTGTCGCGCGGCATGGCCGCATCGTCCCACCTCCCCGACGTGCTGTCAGGCGATCGAGGTCGCGGGCGCCCGATGGACAGCCACGCGGCGCACGACCCGCACTCGGCGGTCACGAGGGCGTACGCCGACAAGCTCACCATGGAAATCATCAGCGGCGCCTCCCACTTCATCGCCGACGAAGCGCCGGATGCCGTAGTTGATCACGCGCTCTCGTCGCGGGATCCAGCACCTCAGACGGAGTTGCGGTGGTGTGGAAGTCTGAGGACAAGCCTCACGTGAGGAAGGTCCGATGACTGAGCCCAGCAACCAGGCCTCAACTGCCGATCTGACGCGCTACGCCATCCATTACGAGCCGCTCTTTCAAACCCTCCAGACAATGGACGTCCAGCGGCTCATCGATACCGTCGACGATCCCTGGTACAACCAGACCCTGATCCAGGTTGGCGACGTACTGGTTCGCCTTGGCGTGATGCAAGGGGAGTACCACTGGCACAAGCATGACGAGCAGGACGAGTTCTTCTATCTCTTGCAGGGTGAGTTTCACATCGAGCTGGAAGGCCGAGACGCTGTTGTGCTGAAGCCGAGTCAAGCATTCAGCGTTCCCGCCGGCATGCTGCATCGTCCAGTGGTGCCGATACGCAGCGCCGTGATCATGATCGAAAAGGCAGGGATCGTACCTACCGGTGACTGAGAGGTCTGCCGGCTCTGACCACCGGCCTACCTTCCTCGTAACCGGCGCCACAAGTGGCGTCGGAGAGGCCATCGCGACTCAGCTCGCCGAACGTGGAGCGCGCGTCCTGATGGGGGCACGTACGGCCGAGCGAGGCCAAGTCGCGGCAGACCGAATCCAAAGCCGGGTAGCGAACGCTGATCTTGAACTGGCGCCAGGGGATCTCTCGCTGATGCGGGAGGTCCGGGCCCTCGCCTACCAGGTCCTAGACAGCATCCCGCGCCTTGACGGCGTGATACTTAACGCTGCGGAAGCGCGCGGCGAGCTGCTGCTCACCGAAGAGGGCATCGAGACCAACTTCGCTACGAACCACCTGGCAGGCTTCCTGCTAACACATCTGCTGCTGCCGCTGCTCCGCTCCTCGGCGCCAGCGCGCGTAATCGTGATCTCGTCATCGGTCCACTCGCAGGTCAAGATGGTCGATTTGAACAGTGTGGTTACCGGTGCGCCTCTGACGCCCGACAGCTATAAGACG
>JAICEV010000330.1 GCA_025923975.1 Propionibacteriaceae bacterium | reverse complement strand
CGGTCACACTGGTGCCCTGGGGAGCGACGGCGGTAGTCGCGTTCATGATCTCGCGGTTTACGTCATTGAGTGCTCGGCAGGTTCGTACCGGCCAGAAGATGAGCCCAGCCATGATCAGCGTCGTCGCAGTTGCCGCGTACCAGATGCCTGTTCTGGTGGCAGCCGGACTCTGGGGTGAGCCGTGGCAGGCTCCAGCACGCTGGGCAGCGGTGATTGTCGTGCTGCTGATGGCGGCGTGGTGGGGTTGCATCCGGCATCGGGATGTCAGGCAGGCTGAGGCGACCGGCTGGGCCTCGGCGATCCGACGCGCCGTGTTGGTAGCCCAGCTTGTGATGCTCGTGGCTGGCGCAGCGGTACTCGTCACTGGTCTCTGGATGCATCTCAAGCTGGTGGAGGCGTTGCATGAGGCGCTGCAGCCCGGTGTCGCCGGCGGCATCGCGCTGCTGCTCGTACAGTTCGCGTTCGCGCCGAATGCGCTGATCTGGTCGGCGTCGTACGCGCTTGGCTCAGGATTCTCACTAGGCGCTGGCTCGGTCGTCGCCCCGGCCGCAACCCATCTGGGAATGGTCCCGGGCATACCGCTGCTGGGTGCGCTGCCAGCGCCTGGCCCGGGCAATCAGGCGCAGCTCTGGTGGCTTGCTGCTGGTGCCGCTGCTGGAGCGATCGCATGCTGGGTGGTGCTTGCCGCCCAACCAGCCGCCCGGTTCGATCAGGCCGGTCTGGTTGGGGGAGCCTGCGGCGTACTGGCTGGTGGGGTGTTCGCTGGACTGGCCTGGGCGGCCAGCGGTGATCTTGGAACCGTCCGGCTGGCTGCCATGGGGCCTCGGCTTTTCCCGTTGCTGATCATGGCGAGTACGACGATGGGTCTGTCCGGTTTGATCACAGGGCTGGCACTGGGCCTGATCAGGCCAACGAGGCTAATCTGGCCTGAAGTCCGCGGCGGCACTGCCGCAGGGCGAGAATCCGCTCGCTAGGCTGTGCGTCGTGCCCGACCCCCTCTCTGCCGCGCGCATGGGTCGGGCAGCCCGACTTGTGGTGCTGATCTCTGGCAGCGGCACCCTGCTGCAGGCGCTGATCGATGCCTGTGCCGACCCCGCGTACGGTGCCAAGATCGTGGCCGTCGGCTCGGATCGTCCTGGCGTCCAAGGACTGGAGCGGGCGATGTGTGCCAACATTCCCACCTTCATTGAGTCTCTGCGAGACCACGCCTCGAGAGCCGATTGGGATCGCGCTCTGACCGCAGATGTCGCAGCGTACGAGCCGGATTTGGTGATCAGCGCCGGTTTCATGAAGCTCGTCGGACCGGAGTTCCTTTCTCGCTTTGAAGGCCGCATGATCAACACACACCCGGCGTTGCTGCCCTCGTTTCCCGGGATGCATGGTCCGCGGGATGCGTTGGCGTACGGCGTCAAGATCACTGGTGCCACCGTGTTTCTGGTGGACGCGGGCATCGACAGCGGCGTGATCTTGGACCAGCGAGCCGTGGCGGTCGCCGATGATGACACGGTGGAGACCTTGCACGAAAGAATCAAGGTTGCCGAACGCGAGCTACTTGTCACCATCACCCATCAACTCGCCACCAGAAGCTGGCGTGTCGCCGACAGGAAGGTGCTCTGGGCATGACTGCTACGCCCACTGAAGACGATCGCAGCCGACGACGGATCAAACGCGCGTTGGTCTCGGTCTATGACAAGACCAACTTGCTCGTGGTGGCACAGGCGTTGGTCGAGGCCGGCACGGAAATCGTCTCCACCGGCTCGACGGCCGAGCGGATCGCCGAAGCAGGCCTGCCGGTCACCGCGATCGAGAAGGTGACCGGATTTCCGGAATGTCTCGACGGTCGGGTCAAGACCCTGCACCCGATGGTCCACGCCGGCTTGCTGGCCGACCTGCGGCTGGAGTCGCATCGGGCGCAGATTGCCGAGCTCGGTGTTGAGCCGTTCGATCTGTTGATCAGCAACCTCTACCCCTTCACTGCGACGGTTGCTTCCGGCGCGAGTCCTGAGGACTGCATCGAACAGATCGATATCGGCGGTCCGGCGATGGTGCGTAGCTCGGCAAAGAACCATGCCTCAGTGGCCGTAATCACCTCACCAGAGCAATATCCGCAGCTACTGCAGGCCGTGGCTGCCGGCGGCTTCACCTTGTCGGAGCGGCAAGCCTTAGCAGCGGCTGCCTTCGTCCATACCGCCACCTATGACGTCGCGGTGGCGAGCTGGATGGGCAGCGTCGTAAGCGATCTCAGTGAGGGCACCGGCTTCCCGCGCTGGATGGGAGGTACCTGGGAGAAGGTCACCGGACTTCGGTATGGAGAGAACCCGCATCAGCCGGCAGCCCTTTATCGCACCAGCGGAACGACCCGCGGCCTGGCGAGTGCCCAGCAACTGCACGGCAAGGAGATGTCTTACAACAACTACGTCGATGCCGATGCCGCCCGCCGGTCTGCGGGCGATTTCGACGAGCCGGCTGTTGCGATCATCAAACATGCGAACCCGTGCGGTATCGCAGTCGGGTCGGATATTGCGGAGGCTCATCGAAAGGCCCATGCCTGCGATCCCACCTCGGCGTACGGCGGCGTGATCGCTGCCAATCGGCCGGTCAGTGTCGAGATGGCGCGACAGGTTGCGGAGATCTTCACCGAGGTGATCATCGCGCCCGAGTACGCCGACGGCGCGGTTGATGTGCTTGCTGCCAAGAAGAATCTGCGGATCCTTGTGGTGGAAGCGCCGGCCCGAGGCGGCGTCGAGAGTAGACGCATCGATGGAGGGCTCCTAGTCCAGCGCTCCGACACCGTTGATTCTGATCATGACCGGGCCGCCAACTGGCAGCTGGTCGCAGGTCAGCCGGCCTCCGACGAGACGCTGGCGGATCTGGAGTTCGCCTGGAAGGCGGCGCGCGCGGTGAAATCGAACGCGATCCTGCTGGCACATGACGGCGTTTCGGTAGGAGTCGGGATGGGACAGGTGAACCGCGTTGACTCCTGCCGGCTGGCCGTGCAGCGCGCGGGGGACCGTGCGGCAGGTTCGGTCGCCGCGTCTGATGCCTTTTTTCCGTTTGCGGATGGACCCGAAATTCTGCTGGCTGCCGGAGTGTCGGCTATCGTGCAGCCGGGCGGCTCGGTGCGGGACGAGGACGTGATCGCGGCGGTCCAGGCTGCCGGGGCGGCCATGTACTTCACCGGTGCGCGACACTTCTTTCACTGACTCTGATCAACTGGGGTGTGCACATGTCGGCGCGGATTCTCGATGGCAAAGCTTTGGCCGAGACGATCAAAGCCGAGCTGAAGGATCGGGTATCAGCGCTCGCGGAGCGGGGTGTCGTACCTGGTCTTGGTACGGTCCTCGTCGGTGATGATCCTGGGAGCCGCTCCTACGTTGCGGGCAAGCACCGGGACTGCGCGCAGGTGGGCATCGCCTCGATCCAGGTGGAACTGCCTGCCTCGACCAGCCAGGCGGAGCTGGAAGCTGTGATCGCGGGCCTGAACGCCGACCCTGCCTGTACCGGCTACATCGTTCAGCTGCCGCTGCCGGGCAACTTGGATGACAACGCCGCGCTCGCGCTGATTGACCCTGACAAGGATGCGGACGGCTTGCATCCGGTCAACCTCGGCAAGCTGGTGTTGGGGGTGCCTGGCCCGTTGCCATGCACGCCACGCGGCATCGTTGAACTGCTCCGCCGTAATGGCATCGGGCTCAACGGGGCTGAGGTTTGCGTGATCGGTCGAGGCACCACGGTTGGCCGACCGCTCGGACTCCTGCTGACCCGCAAGAGTGAGAACGCGACCGTCACCTTGTGCCACACCGGGACCGTTGAGCTGTCCCGGCACACTCTTCAGGCCGACATCGTGGTGGCGGCAGCGGGCCGGCCGGGACTCGTCACTGCAGAGATGATCAAGCCGGGCGCGGTCTGCGTTGACGTCGGCATCACCCGTACCGATGTCGGGCTGGTCGGTGATCTCGATGCGAGCGTTCGGGAGGTCGCAGCATGGGTGGCGCCGATGCCAGGCGGTATCGGGCCGATGACGCGAGCCATGCTGCTCAGCAACGTTGTTGAACGCGCCGAACATCTGGTGGCTCGTGCCGCGGCCTGAGACAAGTGCGACTGCAAGATCATTGCGGCAGTGGCCGCTGTTGATCGTGGTGATCGGAGTGCTTGCCGGTCTGGTGGTCAGTTTTCTCGGCGAATCCACCTGGCGCCTGGGCTGCCTGCTTATCGGCGCTTCCCTCGGTGTGGGTGCGGTGGAACGCATCGTCTTGCCAGGCCGCGACGCAGGGCTACTTCAGGTAAGAACGAAGGCCTTCGACGTAACGGTTCTCGCGGTCGCCGGAGTGGCAATCATCGCATTGGCGATCGTCGTTCCTGAGGGGCGCTAGTCTCTGAAGCTGCTTCCTGGTTATCCGCTCGAGT
>JAICEV010000329.1 GCA_025923975.1 Propionibacteriaceae bacterium | reverse complement strand
GTGGAGCTCGCCGGCGGGGACGAGGTAACCGCCAGACTGCTGACGCTTTGGGACCCTCCGCGCTTTCTGCCCGGCTGTTCACAGGCCACGATGGGTGGACGCACTCCGCTGCTCGTCCGCAATTACGACTACAGCCCGGATCTCTTCGAGCGGGTGGTCTACTCAACCGCCTTTACCGGCAGACGCGTCCTTGGCATGGGAGATTGCTTGTGGGGCCTGCTTGATGGCATGAACGATGCCGGTCTTGCGGTCTCCTTGGCTTTCGGCGGCCGACCAGGTTCTGGTTCCGGCTTCGGTATTCCCATCGTCGTCCGCTACCTCTTGGAGGTAGCCGCGTCTCTTGACGACGTACGCTCGGTGCTTCGCCGCGTACCAGTCAATATGAGTTACAACCTCACCGCTGTGGATGGTTCGGGTGAGAGCCTGACCGCGTTCGTTGCACCGGACTCCGCGCCCGAGTTCTTTTCGGCTCGAGTGGCCACCAACCATCGAGGCACCGTTCCTGAATATCCCGAGCGGGCCCGATCGTTGCGCAGCGTCGAGCGCCAACGGCTGCTGCTCTCCTTGCTGGACTCGAATCCCGACCTGCCTAAGCTGGCATCAGCCTTCCTGCGTCCACCGCTCCGCAGCACCGAGTACGGAAGGGCGTTCGGCACCTTGTACACCGCGGTTTACCGTCCGACTGACGGTGTAGTCGACTACCTCTGGCCGGACGATTCCTGGCGACGTACTTTTGACTCGATCGATGCGACGAAGACAGTGATCCTGAAGGAGTCATGACCAACTTCGATGCTGGCGGGGCAACCGGGCCGAGACTGCCCGAACCGACGGTTGAGGCGCTGGCCGAACAGGCACGGCAGGCGGTAGAGGCTCTGGCGCAGCTGTCCGACCCGGCGGCTTTCTCCGAGCTGCTGCGCTTGAGCGCCTTGGTTGGTGAGTCCCTCGGGGTCTCTGCGCGATCCTTGGCGGATGGCGGATCTTGGGCGCACGTGGCGGAGGTCGCTGGCGTCACCCGACAGGCCGCCTGGTCGCGGTGGCGATCCGAGACGCCGTAGTGCGAGGCGCAAAGCCCACTCATTTAGCGGGATAGGCCGCTCAACACTTTTCATTGAGGGCCTATACGTGGTATGCAGTTTTCCTGCTACCGTTCGCTTTTCGGAAGGATCTATCACAAAATGAGTGATCAGACGACTAGAGCTGCGGTCAGCGATTACGACGCCATTGGCGGGGGACCGGCCGTGAGCGCTGTCGTAAACGATTTCTACGTGCGGGTTCTGGATGACCCGCAGCTTGCGCCCTACTTCGAAGGGGTCGACATACCTCGACTCAAACGACACCAGGTGCTGTTGGTGACACAAGTGCTAGGCGGCCCGGACAATTATGAGGGCCGCCCGCTCGACGAGGCCCATGAACACCTCGACGTCGACCATGACGACTTCGCTGCGGTCGCCAGCCACCTGACGGCTGCTATGAATGCCGCCGGAGTCCCAGAGGACATCGTCATGAGGGCAATTGCGGCGGTCTCCGCCACCGAGCCGGATATTGTCAAGGCTGGGTCGACCTGACCTAATGGACACCGCCGCCTTGAAGGCCAGTTGGGGGAAGGTCGCGGCAGCAGGCGACGATGTCCCGCTGTACTTCTATTCGCACTTGTTCTTGAGCCACCCCGAGGTGCGCTCAATGTTCCCGATCCAGATGACGGGTCAGCGCGACAAGTTGGTGACCGCGCTGGGCGCTGTGATCACAAACGTCGACGAGATCGACAAAGTCATACCGCTCCTTGAGCAGCTGGGGCGAGACCACCGTCGCTTCTCGGTGGTAACTGAGCACTACGCGGCGGTCGGTGCCAGCCTGCTGGCGACCTTGAAGAAGTTCCTTGGCCCGGCGTGGACTCCCGATCTGGCCGACACGTGGGCGCAGGCGTACGGGTTGGTCGCCAAGGTCATGGTCGCTGCCGCCGAGCAGCATGAGGACGTAGCGCCGGCCTCCTGGGAAGCCGATGTGGTGAAGGTCGAACGACGGTCGGTCGAGGTTGCTGTGGTCGAGGTCGCACCGCGGGAGCCCTTCGCTTACCGCGCTGGGCAATCGGTGGCCGTCGAGATCCCGCAGCGGCCCCGGCTGTGGCGCTACTTCAGCCCAGCGAATGCTCCGGATGCGTCGGGGCGCATGCAGTTCCACATCCAGCCCATTGCCGGTGGCCTGGTCTCCTCGGCGGTGGTACGCCGGCTGAGCGAAGGCGACACCATCAGGATGGGCGCCCCGGTCGGCGAGCAGCTCACGCTGCCTGAGAATGAGCCTCTTCCCGACCTTCTGATGGTGGCAGGTGGTACTGGGCTGGCTCCGCTACGCGCTGTGGTGGAGCAGATCAACCGAGGCTGGCAGACCACTGGCTCCGGCCCGCGGGTGCATCTATTCCACGGCTCGCGGATGCCCTGGAACCTCTACGACCACGAGTACCTCACCGGGCTGGCGCGCAAGCCCTGGTTCGACTACACGCCCGTGGTCTCCGAGGACCCCACCTACCACGGCGCTAAAGGGCTCGTCGGCACGGTGGCTGCGAAGACCGGCGATTGGTCGGGCCGGACTGCCATGGTGTGCGGCTCGCCGGACATGGTCCGGTATACGGTGCAAGAGCTCACTGTCGCGGGCGTTCCCGCCGGCTCGATCCGGCGTGAGCAGTTCGATTTTCAGGGGGCGGCGTCACCGACGGAGGAGTTACATGACGCAATGGAGACCCGGTAACAGTGGCTGGGGTGCACACCATGAGCAGAACTGACGCACTGCGCGCCCAGTCCAATCCACATGAGATACGCCGCAAGACCTTCTCGGACCGTTTCCGTGGCTTCGACCACGGCGAGGTTCGCTCCTTTCTCACCGGGCTCGCCGACGAGCTCGAAGGGATCCAGGCCCAAGTCAAGACCTTGACGCAGGAGAACGAATCGCTGCGCGGACAACTTTCTGAAGTGCACGCAGATCCCATGGAACAGGCCACCGACCAGGCCGTGAGCGTCCTCAACCAAGCCCAGCAACTCGCCGACTCGTTGATCGATGAAGCAATGCAGTCAGCTCGTGACTTGCTGCTGACGGCGCGGTCCCAGCAGCGCGACGTCATGGAGCAGGCCAAGGTGGCCGCAAAGGGGGCTGTCAATCGCGCGACGGCCATCGCAGAACGCGCCGGCAGCGAAGACGCCAACATTCGGGACGTCGAGTACATCCGGATGTTCGCCAAGGTGGCGCAAGTCCAATTCCAGGCTGTGCTGGACGCACTCAACGAGCAAGTGAGCCGGCTCGGCGAGGTGCCCGCAGTCGCTGAGCCTCTCGGATCCGATATGCGATCAGCAGACTCTGCCTAGAGTCCCGGGCGGAACACCTCTCCATGGGTAGTTGAGGTCTGTGAGTCGGACCTGAATACTGCACCTAAGCCCTCGATGAGGAGGTAGATATGGCGCAGCCAGAAGACCCAGGCACTCCGGGCACGACAAGCACAGCAATAGCCGACGCTTTCCCGACGCACAACCTCGGCAGACCCGAGGTGCGGCCGATGCCGGATGAGCCCGCGCAGTATTGGCGCCTCATCGGGCCCGGCATTGTTGCAGCTGGGGTCGGCCTGGACTCGGGTGAGTTCATCCTTTTTCCCTATATCGCTTCCCAGGTTGGATTGGTGTTGGTCTGGGCAGCTGTGGTAGGCCTTGTGACCCAGTTCTTCATCAACATGGAGATCGAGCGTTACACCCTCGCCACTGGCGAGACGGTGCTGACCGGGTTTAGCCGCTACTGGCGGCACTGGGGCTTGTTCTTTGCCCTGCTCACCTACTTTGCCAATCTCTGGCCAGGATGGGCGACCAGCTCCGCGACGTTGATCTCCTACATCTTCGGCGGTCAGCCGAAATGGATCGCGATCGGCATCTTGATCGCGATTGGGCTGATTTTGACCCTGGCCCCGGTGGTCTACGTCGCCTTGGAGCGCGCGCAGATGCTGAAGGTGGCGGCGGTGCTGACGCTCTTTGTGATCGCGGCGATCTTCGCTATCGGAGCCCAGGGTTGGGCCAACGCACCGCAGATTGTGACACAGCCACGGATTCCTACTGAACTGGGATTCGCACTGCTGCTTGGCGCACTGGCGTTTGCCGGGGCGGGCGGCGGACAGAACCTGTGCCAGTCCAACTGGATCCGTGACAAGGGTTTCGGCATGGGGATTCACGTACCTCGGCTGGCCAGCCCCATAACGGGCGAGCCGGTCGCTGCCCGAAGCAACGGCTACATTTTCGAGCCCAACCAGGAGAACATGCAGCGCTGGCGCGGCTGGTGGAAATTCGCAAACGTGGAGCAGCTCACGACCTTCGTGGCGATCACCTTCATTACGATCTTCTTCACCTCGCTGCTCGCCTACGCCACGGTGTACGGCCTTCCCGACCTCCCCAACAACATCAATTTC
>JAICEV010000328.1 GCA_025923975.1 Propionibacteriaceae bacterium | reverse complement strand
TTGGTGATGTGGGGAATCACCTGCACCGTGTCACCGAGATAGTCGCCCCGTCGCTCCTTGGCGATCACCGAGGAATAGACCTTGCCGGTGGTGATGTTGGCCTCGCCGGACAGGTTGACGTTCAAGAACCGCTCGTAGTGACCAACGTCAAGATCGGTTTCCGCGCCGTCCTCGGTGACGAACACCTCGCCGTGCTGGAACGGTTTCATCGTCCCCGGATCGACATTGAGATATGGGTCCAGCTTCTGCATAGAAACGCTGAGCCCGCGAGCTACGAGGAGATTGCCGAGGCTGGAAGCCGTAAGTCCCTTGCCCAGTGAGGAGGCGACGCCACCGGTCACAAAGAGGTGCTTGGTGAATTTCTCGCGGTATCCCACGGGCCTCCAGCTTACGTCCTACAGCGCTATCGCACCGTGAACCCGCCGGAGGAGTCCCAAAAGCCCTTATAGCGTCGATCCCGAGTGAGCTCGGCGTACGCCCGGACCAGGTCGTCAACGACCTCGTCCTCATCAGGCCAGGTAGCGGCCTGACGCAGCCCTGCATCTCTCAGGCGCCGCCGTTCGGCGGGGTTGTCAGCAAGGGCGACGATTTGTCGCGCCGCCTCCTCGACGTCACCAGACGGCACCAGCACTGCCGCCGACCCGACCAACTCCTCGATCCCACCGACTCTGGTGCTGATCAGCGGCACGCCCGCCAGCAGGGCCTCCTGGGCGACCAGCGCCCGCGCTTCCCACGTGGAGGTCAGCAGCGCCAGGTCGGCCGACGCAAGCAACGAGCCCATGTCATCGCTTCGTCCCAGCAAACGCACCTGCAGCCACTCGTTGCTGATGCGGCGCTGCAACTTGTCTTGCTCCGGCCCGTCACCGACCACGACAAACCGCAGGTCGGGCCTATCGCGGACAGCCGCGGCTATGTCGAGCACCATGCCAAGGTTCTTCTGCGGGGCGAGCCTGCTGACCGTGAGTATGACCGTGTCTTGAGAGTCAGCTCCCAGGACCCATCGTTGATCCTCGCGGCTCATGCTTGGGGGCGGCAGCACCGGTGCCGCAATCGGGGACAGCCGCGCATGGGCCCCGAGCCGGGTGGCCCGGGCGACGAGATCGCTGCTGGCTGCAAGAGTGAGATTCGCCCCCAGTGCCACCGCTCGTTGCATCTGCCGTACTGCTGTGGGCGCCAACCCATCGCCCAAGACAGCGTTATGCCACGTCACAACAAGCGGTACGCGGTACATCCAGGCGATCGGAAGCCCTAGCCAACCTGCCTTCAGACCGTGGGCGTGCACCAGATCGGCGCCAATGAACCGGCGCATGCTGGTTAGCGGCCAGACATCAAGACCAAGCTTTTCGAAGCCCTGGGCCTCGGCCGTGACTTTGGGACAGAAGATCCGGATCTGGTGACCGCGTTGCTCCAATCGGGGGACGATGCTCGCCACGTGACGCCCGATGCCACCGGTACTGGCGGTCAGCAGCTGCGCGATTTTCACTGCGTGCCCACGTCCGCCGACGGTGTACGCCGCCGCAGCGCCCACATTTGGGCCAAGAGCGAAGGCGCGAGAAGTCGCAACATCGCTGCAAACACTAAGACGCAGAGCATGGCTACTGCACAGGCACCCAACACCGCGAGCCCAATGCCGACCTCCGCCAGTACCAGAGAACCGGCCGCTCCGACGCCGGCCGCCGGAACAGCGGCTACCAGGCCGACCAAGATCGGCCTGGCCAGCCCTACGCCCGGCATCCCTGACCGTCGCACCAGCAGCCACCCAACGGCCGCACCCAGGACCATCCCCAGTGACACGCTGCCCGCCAGCGCCGGGACCAGCCAGACAGCAGGAACCACCAAGCGCAGCACCGCAACGCTGATGATCACCGCAGCCCAAGCGCCGGCGTTCGCCACGCCTGACGCCTTGCCCAGGTGCTGGGCGAGCAATGTCCGGGACGCCAGACCAAGCAGGGTGAACCCGACAACCGCCGGCGCAAACGCGACAATCGGCCAGGCCAGTGCCGCCGTACGCCCGGAGCCAGGCCCCAGCACGAACACGCGTGCCACAGGAACAGCGGTCGCCACCAACAAGGCCGCACCCAACCATGCCATGACGACCGTGGCCGGACCTGTTTCGGCAAGCACCTGCTCGACATCGGCTCGACCCTGTTCGGCAGCGGCAGCCAACCGCGGAAACGTCAGCTGCAGCAACGGGGCGGCTAGCACGGCGTACGGGAGCAGGTAAATCGCGTTGGCCCAGGTGAACCGGGTCAAAGCGCCCTGATCACCGGTCTGCTGAGCTGACCAGTTGATCAACAACACGCTGAGCTGCTGCAACACCAGCCCGGCGATGCCGGCAGCGGCGATCGTAACGATCACCGATCGATCGCCTTCGGCAAACCGCAGCCGGGGCCTGAGCCGCAGCCCGAGGCGGGCCAGCGGCACCAGCGTGCAGGCGGCCAGCGCAAGGACACCCAAGGTCGTGCCCCATCCCAGAGCAGCAAGCGCCTGAGTGGTCAGCTGCGTCGGATCCTCGTTGGCTGAGGGTACCGCCAGAGCCGCATAGCTGAGGTAGGCGATGATCACGACCACACTCGACAGCAGCGGAGCCGCGGCGGCGGCGAGAAACCGATGATGAGCCTGCAATATGCCTGCGCTCAGCACTGCCAGGCCGTACAGCCAGACCTGTGGCGCGAACATGATCACCAATGCGGCCAAAGCGTCGGCGCTGCCTGCACAGTCAGCCTTGGCGAAGGTGGCTGCGAACAACCGCGCGCCGGCCAGCACGGCGAGCCCGGCCGGCGTCAGCACCAGCACGGTCCAGGTGATCAGCGCCGATGCGGTGCGCGAAGCATGCTCGCTACGGCCGCCTCCGACATGCCGTGCGACGACGGGAACCACCACTCCAGCCAGGACGCCGCCAGCCACGATCTCGAACAGCACGTTCGGCAGGCTGTTGGCGGCGTTGTAGGTGTCGCCGAGGCAGGTATCCCCGACCGTCTTGGAGAACACAATCGATCGACCGAAGCCGACGAGTCGCGACGCGAGAGTCAGGCCCGCGACACCGGCAGCGACGGAACCCAGACCGGCTCTCACGCGCGCTCGTTTGTGGGTACTGGTGCCGGGCGGCCGAGCTGATCGAGTCTGCGCAGTAGCGGCGTGCGCTCGATCACGGCGGTGAAGCTCACCCGCTCACTGGCCAGGTTGAGCGCGGTGACCGCGGTCAAGGCGACCAGGCGGAACTGCCACGGCAACGCCAGGGCCGCGGCCGTAGCGACAGCAGCGCCGAGTGCGTTCGCGCCGCTGTCACCCAGCATGGATCGCCCTGCCAGGTCCGTCGGGAGGCTGCCCGCGGCGGCGCCGACTGCCGGCGCCGCGCCGGACCCGAGCAGGCCGGAGCCAAGCAGGATGATCACTTTGGCCGCCCGGCCCGGCCGCAGATCAAGCAAGTTGATGAGGTTGGCGGTCGCCGCAATGAGTGCCGTATCGAGCAGCCCGCCCATAACAACGCAAACCGGTCGCGGACAGCCCGGTCGCGAGCGCTGGACCAGGGCAGCGGCCGCAGCAGCGCTGATGCCGACTCCGAGAACCTTGATCGCGCCGCTGGTCACCTCACCGGAACGCAGCGCGCGAAGGTGCCCGCGAAAACCCTTGGCTTGACTCGATCCACAGAAGTCGTCGTACACCCCGACCAGTCCAGATCCGACAGCGGCCACCGCCACTGGCAAGCTCCGCCGACTCGAACCAGCAAGCAGCCGATCCAATCCAGCGCCGGCCAACAATCCGAGCACTGCAATCGGACCCTCCGCCAGCGTCACCGGCCTCCCGGCGTAGTTGCTTCGGATCCAGCGCGGCGCTGGCCTTGAGCCCTCGTCGGCCTCGCCGCCGTCATCCGACACCGCTTGCCGATTAGCGACCGCCGCCACGACCGCGGCAGCAACACCTGAGGCCGCGCAGGCCAGTAGCCGGCGCACCGCTATCGCACCGGCAGCTCGGGCAGCGGCGCATCTGCCCTGGCAAGGGCACCGTAGTGCTGACTTGGCCGGCCCAGCAGGCTTTCCTTGCCCGCCAGTACGACGGTAGTAACGCCACTGCTGAGATCGGCCACGTCCACGGTGCTGAGGCTATCCACCGCAGTCGGATCAGATCGCGCAGCTAGTACATCGGTGCCCTCAATGTCTTCGCTGTTCGGGCCAGCCAGCACCACCCCGGCCCGCGTTGTCAAGCCCACATCAAATTGAACGTGAGCTGTGAGCTCTTCCGTGGTCGGTGGCGGATCCGACGCCGTGGCCGTGACCACGATGATCAGCTGGGCTTGGGCTGCGGATTCCTTGCTGATACTGACCAAGCCTCGCTGTTCCAGCGACTCCCCGACGGCGATGGCTAGTGCGTCGCGATCTTCTATCTCCTTGGATCCGATGGATCTGCCGACGGCAACGCCAAGCCTGGTGGCTGGCGACA
>JAICEV010000327.1 GCA_025923975.1 Propionibacteriaceae bacterium | reverse complement strand
GTTTCGATGTTCTCGGTCCCAAGACAGAGCAGATCGCAGCCGGCTCGCAACGCGGCGACAGCCGCCCCCGCCATCCCCACCGAGCCGGAGGCACCGGCCATGTCGAGGGCGTCGCTTACCACCACCCCGGAGAAGCCCAGCTCTCCGCGCAGCAGATCGTACAGGATAGTTCGACTCATTGTGGCCGGGCGGTTCCGGTCCAGTTGCGGCAACAAGATGTGGGACGTCATCACCACCCGGCACCCCGCTTCGATGGCCGCGGCGAACGGCAGCAGTTCGCGGGAACGCAGCTCGTCCAGGGACCGGTCGACAACCGGCAGCGAAACATGGGAGTCCTGCGACGTGTCCCCATGCCCCGGAAAATGCTTGGCGGTTGCCGCCACACCGCTCGATTGCAGGCCGGCCACCCAGGCCCGCCCGTGCCGTGCCGCCAGTTCGGCATCGCTGCCAAAGCTGCGGACCCCGATCACTGGGTTATCGGACCGGGAGTTGACGTCGACGCAGGGAGCGAAGTTGACGGTGCAGCCGGCCCGACGCAACGACCAGCCGATCGCCACCCCGGTGTCGTGTGTGGTGTCGAGATCGTCGAGCCGGCCCAGCACAGCGTTGCCAGGGAACGGCGCACCAGTACTCGCGAAGAGCCGGGTGACGTCGCCGCCTTCCTCGTCGATAGCGATAATGGCGTCCGGGTTCGCGTCCATGATTGCGTCGGTAAGGGCTCGCAGCTGTTCCGGCGAGGAAATATTCTGCGCGAACAGGCAGACACCGCCCAGACCGGCCCGAAGCCGATCCCGCAGCCACACGGGCAATACAGTCCCAGCGAAACCGGGCAACAGCGTGGTCAGCAAGAGCCTAAAACCCCTGCCAGCTCGGCTTGCCCTGGTAAGTCTCGATGAAGTACGAGGCGAGCTGAAGGCGCGAGGCCGCGGCATTGTCCAGCAACACGGTGACATGTGGATGTAGCTGCAAAGCGGTGGCTGGCCACATCGCGGACACAGGTCCTTCGACGAGCTGGTGGACGGCCTCGGCCTTTCCTCGCCCCGAGGCCACCAGCACGACGTGGCGGGCCTCGAGGATTGTGCCGATGCCTTGGGTCAGGCAGTGCTGCGGGACGGCCTCCACGTTCCCGCCGAAGAATCGAGCGTTGTCCCTGCGCGTCTGGCTGGTTAACGTCTTGATCCGGGTGCGAGAGGCGAGCGAGGAGCCGGGTTCGTTGAACGCGATATGCCCGTCGGTACCAATCCCAAGAATTTGTAGGTCGACACCGCCGGCGTCCGCGATGGTTCGTTCGTACGCCTCGCAAGCGCCCGCCAGGTCCGCGGCGAGCCCGTCCGGCCCAAACACCTCAGCAGGATCGATATCGACCTTGTCGACGAACTCATCTCGGATGACATTCCGGTACTGCTGCGGATGGTCGGCTGGCAGCCCGACGTATTCGTCGAGCATGAACGCTTTCGTCTTCGCCAGCGACAAGGAACCCTGCGCCACTCGACGGCCGAGTTCGGTGTAGATGATCAAGGGGCTTGATCCGGTCGCGACGCCAAGGACGGCCTCTGGCCGGCACTGCACGAGTTCCTCGACGGCGTCCGCAGCCAACTTCCCTGCCTCATCGGGCGTCGCGCTAATGACCACTTCCATGCTGTGATCATCTACCCGACTGAGGTATCAGGCGATCGGCGGGGAGGGCGTGTCAGACTCCACTCATGACACACCCCTCCAGGCACGTGTCAGCAGAGATTGCCGACCAGCCTTCGGCGTGGGTACAGGCCGCGAAACTCGCGCTCACCGAACGTGTTCATGATGCCCTTCCCGAGCGTGGTCAGCGGGTGGCGGTCATCGGATGCGGCACCTCGTTCTTCATGGCGCAAAGCTTCGCGTACCTCCGCGAACGCGCAGGGCATGGCGAAACCGACGCATTCCCCGCGTCAGAGTTTCCGGCCCACCGCTCCTACGACACTCTCGTCGCGCTGACGCGCAGCGGCACGACAACAGAGGTGCTCCGTCTGCTGGACTCCCTACGGAACGGTAAGGGGCCACGCACGGTCACGATCACCGCCGACCCGGACGCACCTGTTGTCGAGCTGGTCCATCATCGAGTGGTTTTGGATTTCGCCGATGAAAAATCGATTGTGCAGACCCGATTCGCTACCACGTCCCTGGCATTGTGGCGGGCCTGGTTGGGTGAAGACCTGACCGCCGTCACCAGGCAGGGGCAAGCCGCGTTGGCCGATGCGTTGCCGTCGCGCGCGCTCGAGTCGGCCCAGTTCACCTTCCTGGGTAGTGGCATGTCCGTCGGCATCGCGAACGAGGCCGCCTTGAAATTGCGCGAAGCTTCCCAGTCGTGGACGGAGTCCTACCCGGCCATGGAATTCCGCCATGGTCCTATCAGCGTGGTAGGCCCAGCATCGACGGTTTGGGTATTTAACTCACCTCCCCCAGGGCTGCTGGAGGAACTCCAGATGACCGGAGCACACGTGGAAGCCAGCGGCCTTGATCCGATGGCGGATTTGATCAGAGTGCAGCGGCTGGCGGTGGCGCGCGCCGAAGCGAACGGCCTCAATCCCGACGAGCCTCGACACCTGACCCGGTCAGTCGTGCTTTCCTAGCATGACCGCCATGCGCCGGACCGAGGGGCCGCTTGCCGCTCAGCGCGATCTTGTCATCGGAGTCGATGTCGGCGGCACCACCGTAAAGGCCGGACTCTTCGACTCTGACGGAGTCGAATACCGTCACAGCGAGCGACCCACGCCCAGACACCTCGGCCCGGACGCCGTCATCACAACAACTCTTCATGCCATCGTTGAGCTGCGAGCGCAGGTACCGCAGGCCGCTCGCCTGGTGGCGGTGGGCCTTGTTGTTCCCGGGGTCGTGGACGCGCAGCAAGGGATCGCCGTCTACGCCGCGAACCTCGGCTGGCAGCAGTTGCCGCTACGCCAGATAGTGGCGGACGCAGTTGGTCTGCCGGTGATCTTGGACCACGACGTACGGGCCGCCGGGCTTGCCGAACTCGAGCTCGGCGCCGCCCAAGGCTTGCAGGAGATCCTCTTCGTCGCATTAGGCACTGGTGTAGCGGCGGCCGTGATCACCAGAGGTCAGGTGTCAGCCGGTGCCACCGGCAGGGCTGGCGAACTCGGCCACCTGCCGGTCTTTCCGGAAGGAGAATGGTGCGCCTGCGGTCAACGCGGATGCACTGAGACCTATGCCAGTGCGGCGTCCCTGTCACGCCGATATTCCGCGGCAGGTGGCATTAGCGACGTTCCCGCCCAAGACGTGATCAGCCGGGCCGCAGCCGGCGACCCCCTGGCCGCTGGAATCTTCAACGATGCCATAACTGCACTGGGCCGGGCCTTGGTGAACTACGTACTGCTTATGGACCCCGAGCTGATCCTCATCGGTGGTGGCATGGCCGCCTCCGGCGCGGTACTCCTCGATCCGCTCACCCGCCAGGTACAAGCAGGCCTCGCCTGGCGGCCGGCCCCGACTATTTCAAAGGGAACGTTCGCCGGTGATGCTGGACGCCGAGGCGCTGGGATACTGGCATGGCACGGGCTAAAAGTGTGATCAACACACCACGACCAGATAGCTGAACTCACTGTCATTCCGAAGACCGCAGTGTGATTACGGCGGATGTTCTGGGCAGGCTACTATTTCACTATCCAGGACTTTCGGGGGAAGAAGGAACCACCATGGCGACCAAGGTATTGACGACTCTTCAAGACGACATCGACGGCTCAGACGCAACCCAGACCGTTCGCTTCGCCCTTGATGGCGTGGAATACGAGATCGATGTGTCTGATCGCAATGCCAACCGGCTCCGCAATAGTCTCAGCGAATTTATTGCCCATGGCCGTAGGGTGGGCGGCAAACGCGGGCGGAGGCCGGCATCGTCCAGCGACGTCGACACCAAGGCTGTTAGGAAGTGGGCTGAGGCCAACGGCATTGAGATCAATGCCCGCGGACGCATCCCGACTGACGTGGTCGAGCGGTATAAGGCAGCCGGAAACTGACCGTCGCATTGACCAGAGTCAAATGTGGAATCAATCGTTCACGTGTCTTTGAAAAGTCCAATACGGTATCTCATATGAATGAGCTCGCGGCAGTGTGTATTTCTTCTGATACCAGCTGCCAATTGTTCATTTGAATGTGGAGGGCAGCTGCCAAACTAAGAGCCTATTTACCGCTAACACAATCCACAGAACTCGTTATCACAGCAGAGAATCCAATCCTCGGCGTACGCCGGGGACGTCGCCAGCCTTCCGGATGGCAAGAAGCGTGCCGTCCACGTAGGGATCCGGGCTCTCCCCCGGATCATGGCGCATCACCCGCCGCTCTCCGGCGCCAGCGTAAACGATCTCGGTGGTCTCCACGAAGCTGGGTAGCCGTACCGAGTGGATTCGGGTACCTGCCACTTCGGCGCCACGTGCCTCGACCGGGCCCTCCAAC
>JAICEV010000326.1 GCA_025923975.1 Propionibacteriaceae bacterium | reverse complement strand
TGTTTGCGGACGCCTCGGCGTCGCACTGGCCAGCAGGACTCGAGCCGGAGAGGAACAGACGATGAGGTCTCACACGATTGCGTCAGCGCGAAGTCTTCGGGCTCTGGGTAATGAAGGAGCACGCGCATGAGCAGCGGCGCTGTCGACACCGTTGAGCCGGTTGTCGCAGCTGACTTCAAGCGCGGCGCCGTCCGGGGTACTGACAAGCCGCCGGGCCGCGGTGATTTGGGCATAGCCTTGATCTTCATTTTGCCGGCGTTGATCGGCTTCTTGTTGTTCTATGTCTACCCGTTCTTCCGCGGTTTCTACTTCAGCTTGACCCGGTACAACCTGCTGGGGACACCGACCTTCATCGGCTTTGACAACTTCACCCGACTTTTCCAAGACCCGCTGTTCTGGAACGCGCTGCTGGTGACCGTTGAGTATGTCGTGATCAATATCGTGTTGCAGACCATATTGGCCGTGGCGATCGCGGTGCTGATGCACCGGCTAACGCAGTCGACGGTGGTCCGCGGCTTGATCTTGCTGCCGTTCCTGATCTCCAACGTCATCGCCGCCATGCTGTGGTTCTGGATGCTGGACTACCAGATCGGCCTGGTCAATGAGTTCATCGCTTTCCTCGGGCTGGACCGGATCGCGTTCTTCGGAGATTCCGCATGGGCGATTCCGACAATCGCGATCGTTAACGTCTGGCGGCACATGGGTTACACGGCGCTGTTGGTCTTCGCCGGGCTGCAGACGATCCCCAACTATGTGTATGAGGCGGCCGCGGTCGACGGCAGCACGGAGTGGAAGTCGTTCTGGCGGATCACTATGCCGCTGCTGCGACCGGTCTTGGCGTTGGTGCTGGTGATCACGGTTACCGGCTCGTTCCAGGTGTTCGACACCGTGGCAGTGACCACGAGGGGCGGGCCAGGCAATGCCAGCCGCGTCATCCAGTACTACATCTACCAAAAGGGCTTTACGGAGGGCCAGTTCGGCTATGCCAGCGCCCTTTCGGTGATCTTGTTCATCATTCTCGCGACCGTTGCGCTCATTCAGCTAAGGATGCTGCGGGCCGGCGAATCCGACCTGGCCTAAGAGAGGAATCAGTCATGGCAACCGCAACCGCTCCCTCTCGCGTCGCAGCCGTAACCGAGCCCCAGACCAAAGGGAAGCTCAACCTTGGCCGGGTGGCGGCATGGGCCGCGATGATCATCCTCATTTTGATCACGCTGTTCCCGTTCTATTGGATGCTGCGCACCGCGTTTTCCACCACGAAGTCGCTGTTCACCGATCCGGCATCGCTGCTGCCGGTGGATTTCACCACTGGCGCGTTTCAGCGCGTTCTGGGGCTCGCGACGCCGGCGGAGGCGCAAGCCGAGGGTGGCTCCGGGGCAGCGGTGAACTTCTGGCTTTACCTGCGCAACTCCGTGGTTTTCGCCACGCTTGCCACCGCTGGGCAGGTGTTCTTCTGCGCGCTAGCAGCGTACGCATTTGCCCGGCTGCGCTGGCCGGGTCGGGACATAGTTTTCTTTCTGTTCCTGACCGCGCTGATGGTCCCGCCGATCTTCACGATGCTGCCGAACTTCATCCTGATCAAGAACCTGGGACTGATCAACACGTTCCCCGGCCTGATCCTGCCCTACTTCTTTATGACGCCGTTCGCGATCTTCTTCCTGCGACAGTTCTTTCTCGGCATCAGCCGGGAGATCGAGGAGGCGGCAAAGCTCGACGGCGCTGGTCACTGGAGGATCTTTTTCAGAATCGTCTTGCCGATGAGCACGGCGCCTATGGTCACGCTGTTCATCCTGACCTTCATCAACATGTGGAACGAGTACTTCTGGCCTCTCCTGGTCGGGGGCGGCGAGAACGTGCGGGTCCTCACCTTGGCAATCGGGATATTCCGATCCCAGACCCCGCAGGGTAGCCCGGACTGGGCCGGTTTGATGGCCGCAGTCTTGATCGCAGCGCTCCCCATCCTCATCCTGTTCTTCGCGTTCGCGAGGAAGGTCGTCAACTCCATCGGTTTCTCCGGTCTGAAGTAGAAACCGGTATGCCTTTGGATCCCACCACCGCCCCGGTGAGCCAACCGGGGTGAATACTCGAAAGGATCTGCCAACGATGGCAAGAATGCGCAAGAAGCTCGGCGCTGTGCTCGTCGGCGCGGCCGCCCTAAGCCTGACCCTCTCCGCATGTGGCGGCGGTGGCGGTGCCGAAGGCGGCGGCGGTGGCGGCGAAGGCGAGGTAATCGACACCAGCACCGCCTCTGGCGACGTCAGCTACTGGCTGTGGGACGCTAACCAGCTGCCCGCGTATCAAGCCTGTGCGGACAAGTTCAAGCAGGCCAATCCCAATATCAATGTCAAGATCACCCAATACGGGTGGGACGACTACTGGGCCAAGCTCACTAACGGCTTCATCGCTGGCGATGCTCCCGATGTCTTCACCGACCACCTGGCCAAGTATCCGGAGTTTGTCAGTCAGCAACAGTTGGTCGCGTTGGACGAGACGCTCACTAAGGATGGCTTCAACGTCAACCAGTACCAGGAAGGCTTGGCGGATCTGTGGAAGGGCCAAGACGGCAAGCGCTACGGCCTGCCCAAGGACTTCGATACCGTTGCGATCTTCTACAACAAGAAGCTTGTCTCCGACGCAGGAGTTAAGGAAGCCGATCTGCAGAACCTCCAGTGGAATCCCCAGGACGGCGGAACCTACGAGAAGATGATCGCGCATCTCACCGTGGACGAGAGCGGGAAGCGCGGAGACGAGCCGGGGTTCGACAAGACCAAGATCAAGGTCTATGGCCTAGGACTGGATGGCGGTTCGGGCGGAGGACTCGGACAAACCCAGTGGAGCATGTACACCGGCTCCAACAACTGGCAATTCACCGACAAGAATCCCTGGGGAACCCACTACAACTACGACCAGCCGGCCTTCCAGCAGACCATTGCCTGGTTCCGCTCGCTGATCGACAAGGGCTACATGCCGTCTGTCGAAGCAACCACTGGCCAAGGCTCGTCGGACATCTTCGCGGCCGGCAAGTACGCAATGATCACCAACGGCTCGTGGCAGACCAACGCATTCTTCGACCTGAAGGGCATTGAGGTCGGCCTGGCACCAACCCCGGTCGGCCCGAGCGGCAAGCGGGCCAGCATGTACAACGGCTTGGCCGATTCCATCTGGGTCGGTGCGAAGAACAAGCCAGGAGCGGCCAAATGGGTCGAGTTCCTCGGCTCGCCGGACTGCCAGAACATCGTCGGCGAGCAGGCCGTCGTGTTCCCGGCGATTCCCGAAGCCACCGAGAAGGCCAAGGCAGCCTGGAAGGCCAAGAACATCGACGTGACGCCGTTCACCATCCAGATCGACGAGAAGACCACCTTCTTGTTCCCGATCACCGACTATGCCTCCCAGATCGAGGGCATCATGGAGCCGGCCATGGACAACGTCCTGACCGGCAAGGCTCCGCCGGAGTCGCTGACCGAGGCCAACAACCAGGTGAACCAGCTATTCGGCTAGGCCGTCCGGGAGGGGCGCCATCCAGACACTGGGTGAGGCTGGCGCCCCTCGACAGGCTCAATCCAAGATTTAGATCTACTGCGACCGGGTTCCCTGCGGCAATGCGTTCGTGAGCGCTGAGTAGGGCAAATCGTTTGGAAGTGGATCCCCGGCGGAAGGAGACACCATGGTCGGCCGTGCCAATTGCGTGATCGTCCTCCGGTCCGACGGCGTCTCACTGGTGCTCGATGTGATGCGCGGGCAGCTTCCTGCGATCGTGCATTGGGGCGCCGATTTGGGAGCACTCGAGCTCCCGGATGTCGAAGCGCTGATCCTTTCCAACATTGACCCTCCCGGTCCGAACGTCGTCGATGAGCCGATCCGTCTCGCGATCCTGCCTGAGCACTGGACGGGCTGGGTAGGGCGTCCCGGGCTAAACGGCTCCCGAGCCGGTCGGGCGTGGTCGCCCAAGTTCACGACGACGGAGGTTCGCGTCAACGGCCAGCCGGTGATTAGCACTGAGCACCGAGCGACCTTGATCAACGCCGGGCTCGCCTCCGTGGAAGTGGAGGCTGTCGACGAGGTGGCCCAACTCGAGTTATTGATCGCCATCGAGCTGACCGCTGGTGGCCTCATCAGGGCACGCGTCGAGGTGATCAACAACGGTGAGGATCCCTACGTCGTCAACGACTGCGTGATCGCGTTTCCCATCCCCCCGAGTGCCCGGGAAATCTTGGACTTTGCCGGGCATTGGGGTAAGGAACGGGTACCACAGCGGCGCCCGTTGACCGTTGGCGTGCACCTGCGGGAGGGCCGGAAGGGCCGCACTGGACCGGATGCCGCAACTTTGCTCCACGTTGGAGTGCCGGGATTTTCTTTTGCTGAAAAGGAGATCTGGGCCGTGCATACGGCGTGGAGCGGAAACCACACCCACTACGCCGAGCGCGTCTTCACTGGCCTACAAGTGATC
>JAICEV010000325.1 GCA_025923975.1 Propionibacteriaceae bacterium | reverse complement strand
CGAACTTCCTGCGTTCGGCTAAGACAGCGCTCGACGGAGAGCCGCCGAAGTTGCGTACCTGGGTGAAAGAGGTCAATGCGGCGATGGAAAGGGTTCAGATGGACTCCGACTTCGCTAACCGGAGCCTCAACGAGGGCTTCTCGGGCGGGGAGAAGAAGCGGCATGAGATTGTCCAGCTCGAGCTGCTGAACCCGCGGTTCGCGATCTTGGACGAGACCGATTCCGGACTCGACATCGACGCCCTGCGCGTCGTTGCGGCCGGGGTGAACCGCTTTGCTGCGCAAGGGGATCGGGGACTCTTGTTGATCACCCACTACACCCGGATTCTGCGCTATATCAAGCCGGACTACGTGCATGTGTTCGTAGCCGGTCGGGTAGCCGAGCAGGGCGGCCATGAGCTGGCTGAGCGGCTGGAAGCCGAGGGCTACGACCGCTACGTACGGGCGGCTGCCGCAGCCGGAGCGGAGTAGCCATCATGTCGGTCGATGGTGGGCCGGAGTACCCGGCCACCACAGATCTAACCGAAGCTCCGACAGGCAGTCTGGCGCTGGCGGAGGAGCCGATCGCCTTCGACGTCGACGCTATCCGTGCCGACTTCCCGATCTTGGAACGAACCGTGGGTGGGTGGCCGCTGATCTACCTCGACAGCGCCAACAGCTCACAGAAGCCGCGGGTCGTCGTGGAAGCGGTCGAAGATCACTACCTCAACCACAACGCCAACGTCGCTCGGGCCATGCACGCCCTAGGTGCGGAGGCGACTGAGGCATTCGAGGGCGCGCGTGCTCAGCTAGCGCAGTTCATCGGTGCCAGGCGCTCAGAAGAGGTCGTGTTTACCAAGAACGCCTCTGAGGCGCTGAACTTGTGTGCCTACACCCTCGGAGCCTCGCTCCGACCTGGCGACGAGATCGTCATCTCGGTGATGGAGCACCATTCCAACATCGTCCCGTGGCAGCTTCTGGCGCAGCGTACCGGTGCGGTGCTGCGGTGGTTCGACGTAACCGAAGAGGGACGCCTGAACCTGGATAAGGCTATAGCCGAGGGCCTCGTCAACGAGCGGACCAAGATCATCTCGGTGGCGTATGTGTCAAACGTGCTCGGCACCATCAACCCGATCAGCAAGATCGCCGCCCTCGGTCATGCGGTGGGCGCCACGGTGGTGGTCGATGCTTCGCAGGCTGTCCCGCAGCTGGCGGTGAACATGGCTGCTCTTGGTGCCGACCTGGTCGCTTTCACGGGCCACAAGATGGTTGGCCCGACCGGCATTGGGGTGCTCTGGGGACGCTACGAGTTGTTGGCTGCGCTGCCGCCCTTCCTGGGTGGTGGAGAGATGATCGAGATCGTCACCATGGAGGGCTCGTCGTACGCCCCGCCGCCGCATCGCTTTGAGGCCGGCACCCCGCCGATCGCTCAGGCGGTCGGACTGGCCGCCGCCGCGCAGTACTTGACGGCGATCGGAATGGATCAGATCACTGCGCATGAACGCGACATCACGGCGTACGCGCTGGAAGGTCTGCGTAGTCTCCGCGGCCTCAGGGTGCTCGGTCCGGACCAGCCGGTGGATCGTGGAGGCGCAGTATCGTTCACACTGACCACGCCGGATGGGGAGCGAGTTCACCCACATGACGTGAGCCACCTGCTCGACTCGCGCGGTATCGCGGTGCGGGCAGGCCATCATTGTGCGCGGCCGCTGCACGAGCGCTTCGGCGTACAGTCATCGACCCGTGCCTCGTTCTACCTCTACACCACCCGAGCCGAGATCGATGCGTTGATTGAAGCTCTGGCTCATACGAGTGCTTTCTTCGGAGGGCTGCGATGAAGGTAGAGGAGCTCTATCAGGAGATCATTCTCGATCACTACCGGTCCAAGCACCACAGCGGACTGCGCGAGCCGTACGAGGCTGAAGTCCATCACGTCAATCCCACCTGTGGCGACGAGGTGTCGCTTCGGGTGCACTTGGTCGGGGACACTGTAAGTGACGTGTCGTATGAGAGCGTGGGCTGCTCGATTTCCCAGGCGTCGACATCGGTGATGACGGATCTGGTGATCGGACACGACGTCGCGTACGGCCTGGGCCTCTACGAGGAATTCTTGACGATGATGCAGGGCAAGGGGCAGATCGAGCCCAATGAGGAGCGCCTCGAGGACGGCATCGCGTTCGCTGGTGTCGCCAAGTTCCCGGCGCGTGTGAAGTGCGCTCTGATCGGCTGGTCAGCCTTCAAGGACGCGGTCATCCGAGCCCAGAGCGCGAGCAGCTAAGGAGATATGCCAATGACCGAGACTCGCAGCTACCAGGATGTTTCGACCGATCCGCCTGAGCGGGAGAGCCGGCCGTCGGATCTGGTTGCCGATGACCTTCCCGAGGTTGATCTTGATGATCAATCGGAGCAGGTCGACGAGCGGCAGCTGCTGGAAGACATTGAAGAAGCACTGAAGGACGTTGTCGATCCTGAGCTTGGGATCAACGTGGTCGATCTTGGGCTGATCTATGGGTTGCAGTTCGAGGACGACGATTCCTTGACCATCGACATGACGCTGACCTCGGCCGCCTGCCCGCTGACTGACGTGATCGAAGATCAGACTCAGACTGCGCTTGAGGGGTTGGTCGACCGGTGGGTGATCAACTGGGTCTGGATGCCCCCGTGGGGCATGGAGATGATCACCGACGACGGTCGCGACCAACTGCGCGCTCTCGGCTTCAACGTCTGAGCGCGCTGCGGCTTTCGAATCCGGTTCGCGGAGACCGAGGCAGCAGGCGCAGAAACGTTGTGGTGTGGTTCGTGCGGCACGTGCGAGTCTGGCGCGCGTTGGATTTCAAGCATCTTAGGTTTCTGCGCCTGCTGCCTCGGCCTCCGCGAACCTTCCGGGAGGTCGGCGCGCTCAGGCGTGTGGCCGGTCGCGGTTGGTCGCGATCTCGGCGGTGATCATCTTCAGCTGGTCGCGGCTGAGGTGCAGAACCTGGGTTTACGCAGCTTTCTGCGTATAACCGTCGACAACGCGATCAGCAGTCGCGAGCATCTCTCCGATGTCCCAAGCACGGCAATGCACGCCGTCCAGCCCGCATTGGAAAGTTGAATTGCTGGTGGTCGAACGTTCCATCAGTGATCAACGAGCTGGCTGGGCCCGTCAGCATGATCACCAACCGCCTGCTCGATGATCACGCAGAGTCACTCGACCTTGCCAAGCACCTTGCCGAGCCGATGCCGATAGCTGTGCTCGGGCTTGCTCGGGGTGTCGCTTTCCGAGGCTGAGGCCGTCATGGCACGAAAACTCGACGAGCTTGATCGGAAATGGCGCCGCGATGCTGCTCGACCTTCCAGAAATCCGCAAAGAGCTGGAGCAAGATCCATCACGCTGGCCTGCGGCGGTGGAGGAATTGATGCGCCTAGTAAGCCCTAACCAGTTCATCCGGCGCCGGGTCCGTGAGGATGTCGTTCTCGGTGAGCAGACCATGCGGGCCGGCGACACCGTGCTTCTCTTCATCGCCGCCGCAAACCGAGATCCGGAAGCGTTTCCGGACCCGACCGGTTCGTGCTCAACCGTCCGCAGACCGTCGCGCTCGGTCACGGGATCCATTACTGCCTCGGTGCACCTTTGGCGCGGCTCGAAGGCCGCATCGCATTGCAAACCGTGTTTGAGCGGTGGTCGACCATCCGCCAAGCCGGGGAGCTGGAATACGCCGATAACTTCAACGTGCGGATACTGCGCTCTCTCCCTGTTGCCGCGTCCTGAGCGCAAGGAAAATTGCGTCGCGGCGGGCGAGCCGGGCCGCTAACCTTCGGGTCATGACGATGATCTGCATGGTGCGTCGTGTCCGGGCGGCGGCCCTGGGGCTGGCACCGGCTGGATCCGTACTGGGTTGAGCAGATTGTTGCTGGCGCTGCGATTCGGCGCGGCGAGCTGGTAGTCGACCTGGGTGCCGGCACCGGTGCCCTTACTATGCCGATTCTCGAGGCTGGCGCCCGCGTCATCGCGGTCGAGCTGCACGCCGGCCGGGCGCGCGCGCTTCGGGAGAAAGTGGTCGACAGCGACGCCGCTGTAGTGGAGTGCGATCTGGAGGACTTCGTCCCGCCACGACGACCGTACCGTGTGATGGCGAACCCGCCTTACGCCCTCACAGCGGCAGTGCTGGGATTCGTAGCTCGGGCGCGGCACCTCACTGCTGCCGATCTGGTCCTTCAGCGATCTGTCGTGCGACGCGTCGTCGACCAAGTCCGTCGGCAGCTGCGCCGCTTTCACGCAGGGCGGGGCTGTCTCTACCTCGAGACGCTTTTGTGCCGCCTCCACCGGTCGACTCGGTCGTGCTCCAATAGCGGCCGCGGAAGTGTTAGCGAACAGCCCACGCAACTCTGGGAATTGCAAACGCCACTTAGACGCTCAAATAGCCGCGGTCGTTCTACGCCGGCCCCAGGGCCGCTCCCGACCGAGAGAGTCTGAAAGCGATCTTTGG
>JAICEV010000324.1 GCA_025923975.1 Propionibacteriaceae bacterium | reverse complement strand
GCCCAGATACTCTGGATCAACCTGGTCACACATGGTCTGACTGGCGTCGCGCTCGGCGCTGAGCCGGCGGATGAGGCGATCATGCGACGCCCACCCCCCCCACCCGCCCAAAGTGTTCTAGGCGCTGGCCGCTGGGAGCGGATTCTGCGCATAGCCGTCCTGATCACCGCAGTGACCCTTGCCGTCGCCCGTTGGGGTCTCATGACCGGCCGGGAATGGCAGACCATGGCCTTTCTGACGTTGGGCACGATGCAGCTCAGTGTCGCGCTCGCCCTCCGAAGCCGACCGGGAACCTGGGCGAATCCATTTCTGCTGGTCGCTGTCGGCACTGCCTGGCTGCTGCAGCTGGCCGCGGTGTATGTGCCGCCTCTGACCACACTTCTGGGAACTCACCCGCTGCCGCTGCGCGACCTCGCCGTCGTCGCTGGGCTTTCCGTGCTGGGCTACGCGGGCATCCGGCTCGACCGCAAGCTGCACCCCCGATAAGCCTCCTCGAGGGCTCACTTAGGACCGACCGTACTCATCGTGGCGAGATCGCGCGAATCTACTTCCCGCCCGATGCCAAATCTCAGTGACGCCTTCTGGGCGGCAGCTGAGCTGGGATCTGGACCCATTGTGCTCGACCGTGCAGAGTGCTCGCAGCTGCTCGCCAGCCAGTCCGTGGGCCGGGTCGCGTATGCCACGGACGCCGGCGCCCGCATCCTGCCGGTGGGAGGCTGCCTGAGCCTTGGGCAGTGGGTAGCCGATGGTTGTTCGTAAGGCTGTCCGTGTGAGCATGTGTCCGGACGGCGGGTGATCGGCGCTGGTCCGCGGTCGTGACGGCAACACGCCGCTCGCGCTCTGCGCCGCATCGGGGAGCGGCTGCTTAGGCACCGCGTCCGACGACATCGAGGCTGGTGAAGTCCATCCGCGCCGCTGTCGGATTCATCGGGACGAACGGCCTGTGAACGCAGGACATCTGCCTCTGGAGAGGCCATATCGTCTGCGCTGCGATTGAAGTAGAGGCGGGCCTCGCTGCGAAGGAGGGCGCCGGATGCAAGAGAACCTTTGGGTGCAGATCTTCTGGGTGCTATGCGTTGCTACGGCGATCGTGGCGAGTGTGTTGGCGATCTGGCGCCCGCGAGCCCGATACATAGGTCGTGTCGCAGTGGGTGTGCTCATGCTCTTGGGTGGGGCAGTCTTCAATGCCGTGAATCTTGCGCTTGGCGACTATGCCGGCTTCGCGGACCAGGCGCATTTCGGCTGGGTGACGGCTGCATGGCGCGCGGTCGTCGCGCCGAACCAGTATCTGTTTATCGGTCTGCTGGTGGCGTTCGAGGCGGTCGTCGGCGTGCTGATCCTCAGTGGTGGACGGAGGACCCAACTCGGCCTTATCGGGGCGATCGGGTTCCACCTCGCACTGTGGCTGTTCGGCTGGTTCGTAACTATCTACTGCTTGATCATGCTCCCCGCGTTGTTACTGCTGCTCGGCGCAGAACGCCGCGCTGCTGCCGTTGCTGCCACGACCGCCGCTCCCGCAGCTGTCTTCCGCGTCGAAATGACCAGCCCGAAAGGCTGAGACGCTCAGGCGCACGTCTAGCTCATGCCGGCTGACGTGGTGCCACGCCAAGTTCGCCGAGCACGACGCCTACGTGGTAGAGCGTCTGAGGATATGCCCGACGTGAGGGCTGGACGCTCCCGGCCAGGTCATGATCGTCGCGGGTGCTCGTCTGGGCGCGGCCTAGCGTGATCATCTGCAGGTGGAGCCTGATGCCGCCGGCGTGAGCCTGCGGGTATGGCTTGATGGGCTTGGCCTGGGCAGTCATGCAGCCGCATTCGACGACGTTGATGCGCGTTACCGCGCCAGCATTACGGCGGTATTCGACCAGATAAACCCACGCCCGGATTGGCTGATCCAGTTCGCACGCGGCGACGCCGGACCCGTTTTGGTCCGACAGTCCAGGAATGCGTCGCTTCTCGTCATCGGGACGCCGGAACATGTGGGACTCGGACGCCTCATCGCAGGCTCGGTAGGCCACTACTGCCTCAGCTGCCCTCGAGCCCGCTCTTGAGGTTTCGGCGCAGCCGATGGCCGAGCCCCGTTGCCTAGAGCTTGCTCCTGAGTAGGGACCGCATCCGGCGCTTCCATAGGCTGCCTCGCCCGGTAGGCGCGGCACGGGCGGTCTCGACTGACGACAAGACGCCCAGCCTCAGCGGTACGCGGTAGCAGTCCCGACCGAGTCAGCGCCGACGGTCATGTGGATTTCTCAGACTCTCGATGCTGATCGGCTTCAGTCCATGCGATTGGTTCGTGTTGGGTAGCAGTCACAGCAGCACGGTGAGCGCGGCCAGATAGCATCTACGGACCCGAGCCGTCCCGCCGATTCGGGTTTGTGTGGACGACAAGACGATCACCAGGTACGCGGGCCACACCTACCGGTTCACGCTCGGCACCTCAGGCAGCGGTGAGACGATTCACCCCGCGGGCTACCTTCAGCTCCGGCGCGCCGGTGTCGTGTCTTGTGAAACCGCGATGCGTATGGACCAGCCTCGGGCTAGCGCACGCGTTCGCTCAATCCGCGGCAGGCGGCCCCACAATCCGTCCGGTGATCGTTTCGGGGGTGATCATGATGAACAGATTGCGTGTGCCCTCGGCCCAGGGAACGGGGCCGTCCTTCCACAGCGAGGTCAACGTGTACTCGCGCGTCACCCGTTCCGCCGATCCCAGGACCAAGACACTCCAGCCCGACTCCCGCTCTTCGTCGATGTCGTCGATCTCGAATGCGACTCGCGTGTGGCGACCAATAGAGGACAGCACACCGTACGGTGAAGTCCGAAAGACAATGGTCTTCGCGTAGTAGGCGTAGGTCACCGGCAGTATTTGCGGTCCAGTCGGTGCATTGAGACCTATCCGGCCTGCTTTGTGCTCAGCCAGCAGCCTCTCGCACTCTGCCAGCGTGAGCTCTGCGAAGTGGCTGGCTGATCCTTCAACCTTGGTCACCTGACACATCTTGCTCTATTGGCTGCCTAACGGGAACCACCAGTGTTCCCTGTCCGTCCCGCACAGCCCTACGCCGTGACGCGAGCTGAACGGCTCTTGATCAAGGGCCATTGGGCCCTACTGGATCGGTTGTGGAGGCCGCATTGTGGAGCAACTCGTCCAGAGCGCGTCTCGGGTCGGGTCGTACGTCGGCCGACGTGACGCTCGAATATGGGGCGCCGTCAATGCATGCTGGCCTGGCTGAGCTATTCCGCTCGCCGTAATCTGCCATGGATATCCATCGGTCTCGCCAGCGTGACCACATCGGCCTAAGCCAGGCGCTTCAGGCTCGTAGTGATGCAGCCCAGCGTCTCGGAGTGCTCAGCTTAGGAGTCAAGCAGCTTGCCGGCTGATCTCACCGGACGCTTCAGCCACTCCTGGCGTCGCCGGGGACGAAGAGCGGGGATCCGGCTGGACCGCAAGCTGCACACCGCGATGAGCCCCGGCCGCAAGGAGATCAGGATCGACCGTGGGGCCCGTGTAGCCGATGCCGCGGAGAAATGGTTGGGGCGGCTGCCCGCCAGGGTGCGGTGGCGGCCAGCAGGATGCGGCGTTCGGCGCCGGCGATGATGTCGCGGACCTGGTGCGCCACGTCGGGATTGACTGAGATCGATGTTATGCCCAGTTGCACCAGCTTCTCGGCGTACTCGGGTCGATCAGAGGGCGCCTGGCCGCAGAGTGAGGAGCTGATGCCGGCTTCTTGGCAGGCGCCGATGATGCGGGCGATGGTGTCGAGGACGGCGGGGTCTGCTTCATCGAACAGTTCCGCGCACACCTCCGAGTCCCGATCTACGCCCAGCACCAGCTGGGTGAGGTCGTTGCTGCCGATGGAGACGCCTTCTATGCCCATCTCGGCGTACGTCGGGATCCAGTAGGCCACCGAGGGAACCTCAGCCATTACCCAGACGGGAAGCCCTGCGGCGCGGGGATGGGCCTGCACGATGTTGAGGCATCGCTCCAGCTCCCAGGCGGTCCGGACGAAGGGGATCATGAGGCGAATGTTGGGGGTGGAATCGGCGACGCGGCCGAGCACGTCCAGTTCAAGATTGAACAGATCTGGCTGGTGGGTGTAGCGGTAGCACCCCCGGTAGCCGATCATCGGGTTTGCCTCGTGCGGTTCGTATGCCTCCCCGCCTTGCAGGCCGCGGAATTCGTTGGTACGAAAATCGATGCTGCGGTAGACAACCGGGCGAGGCGAGAAGGCGCGAGTGATCTGCAGCAGTGACTCCGACATGGCGTCTACGAAACGATCTTGCTGACCAAGTTCGATCAGCCGCCGCGGGTGGACGCCGTTCAGGGCGTCGGCCACCATGAATTCGGCTCGGAGCAGCCCGACGCCGTCCACCGGCAGCGCAGCGACCTCCTCGGCGTGCTGGGCAACGGCCAGATTGACATACAGCCTGGTCGCCAATGGCGAAACGGGTTCCGGCAGCGGCTGGGTCGGCT
>JAICEV010000323.1 GCA_025923975.1 Propionibacteriaceae bacterium | reverse complement strand
CAGACGGCGCAAAAGACATTGCCGCGGGGCGGGCGGGAGGTGTTTCCCCGATATCGCCTTGTGGGGTACGCCGGGGTGACCGGAGCCTCCACGCTCGGCCGGCTGGGGACAGGCCCGCTGGATCGGCGGGTCAAAGAAATCGAGCGTGTAGCCAAGCCGTACGCGGCCGGCAGAGAAATCTTGCCGATCGTGGAGGTAATCGCGACCGTGGTCCAGGCCAGCCCGGGTCGTGATGGCAAGTACCGAGTGCGCCTGAGTGACGCGCAGATCGCCAGGTACTACAAGACAGCTCGTAAGCACCGGGCTGTGATGTTGCTGAATCTTCAACCAGGTCGATCGGAGTTCATTACTGAGGCGAAGGCGTTTGAGAAATGGCTCAAGGAGCCGGATGTCGGCGTTGCCTTGGACCCGGAATGGGCGATGGATTCAGGTCAGCGTCCCGGTGGGGTGTACGGTCACACCACCGGCGCCGAGCTTGACGAAGTTGCCCGTTATCTGGCTGGTCTCGTCAAACGGCATGACCTTCCCGAGAAGGTGATGGTCTATCACCAGGTCGCCCGCAGCGTGGTACGCCGGGAATCTGGGCTCACAGCTCACGATGGGGTGGTCATGATCAAATCGGTCGACGGGCTGGGGCATCCGGGGCCGAAGAAGAACACCTACCGCGTAGTCAACAAGAGCACGCCCAAATTCGTTCACGCCGGTTTCAAGCTGTTCTTCACCGAAGATCGGCGCAACGGAGGTCGGCTGATGACCCCAAAGGAAGTGCTGGCATTGAAACCACGTCCTGAGTACGTGATGTATGAGTAGCAGGCCGGACACTTGCCCGATTGAGGGTGGCTGAGCTCGGGCAGAATAACTGCCATGACGAACCCACCCCTACGGCTCACCGGCAATCCCGAGGCCGACGCCTTGCTCTCCGAGGACGACAACGCGCTACTTATCGGGATGGTGCTCGACCAGCAGGTGCCGATGGAGAAGGCGTTCAGCGGTCCACTGGTGATCGCACAACGGATGGGCGGGCGACTGGACGTTGCCAAGATTGCCGCGATGGGTGAAGACGAGTTCGTTGCGCTGTGCGCACAGCCCCCGGCGATCCATCGATTTCCCGCAGCTATGGCCAAGCGCATCCGGCAGACCTGCCAAGTGCTCACCGAGGACTACGACGGCCAGGCAACAAACATCTGGAGGGATGCTCGGTCCGGTGACGAGGTGAAGGCCAACCTGGCGCGACTGCCTGGGTTTGGCGCGGACAAGGCGGCCATCTTTACCGCAGTCCTCGGCAAATTGCGCGGGATCACACCGGAGGGCTGGCGTACCGCGGCTGGCTACTACGGCGAGCCGGGCACATTCCGTTCTGTGGCTGACATCGTCGACCATGACTCGCTGCAGAAGGTGCGAGAGACCAAGAAGGCCCTCAAGGCAGAGCGAAAGAAAAGCTCACCTGACACGGATCCCGCTGGTCGGACCGATCCATGATCAGCCCTCGGGATGCTGAAGCCGGAGTCGACGAAGTCAGGCGCAGCCGGCCCTACCACGTGCTGGTCAGCATTGGGCTAATCAGCTACGGCGTGCTCCATCTAGTGGTCGCCTGGATCGCGCTTCAGCTCGTCTTCGGGAAACGGGGTGACGCGTCGCCCGAGGGCGCCTTGAGTCAGCTGGGTAAGCAACCGCTCGGCGGTGTGCTGCTCTGGATCATGGCCATTGGACTCTTCACACTCACGCTCTGGCAAGCAGTTGAGGCTACGATCGGTCGCGATGAGCCAAGCCGCGACAGCAGGTTAAGACGTCGACTCATGTCCGCGGGACGCGCCATCGTTTACCTGGCTTTGGGGGTTCTAGCCGTCGGCATCGCGATCGGATCGGCATCAAGCTCGGGCGACCCCGAGGAAAAATTCACCGCGCAGCTGATGGCAGTGCCCTTTGGGCGAGTTTTGGTGGCTGTGGTCGGCGCGGCGGTGATCGGGATCGGCATTGCTCAAATCATCAAGGGCGTGAAACAAAAGTTCACCGAAGACCTCGACCGGGGCGCACCGCCAGCCGTGCGCCGGCTTGGCACCGTGGGCTACTGCGCCAGGGGGATAGCACTGACCATTATTGGCGGACTATTCATTTGGGCGGCGATCAGTTATGACCCCGAGAAGGCAGGCGGCATGGATGCTGCGCTTTCTACTATCCGCGGCCAGCCGTTCGGCACAGTGCTCTTGACGATCATGGCTGCCAGCATCGCCTGCTTCGGTGTCTACTGTTTCTTCTGGGCCAAAATGGCGCGCTACTGAGTCTCGAGCGACAATGCGATGGCGCGAACGTCCTCTTCGGTGGCCATCAGCCGAGCACTTCCTGAGAAGGCGTAACCGGTAGGGAGGGCTTAGGCCTTTTAACCCGCGACTCGCCGGACGAAGAAGCCAGGCGCACGCCCAAGCGATGGCTACGATTCTCGCGGACAGGGTGGGAAAGCGCCCGATCGGGTCGCGGCAGTGTCTTGCGTGGCGCCATGGTTCGACCATACGGCAGCCCGATGTAGCGAGCCTCTCGGGACGAGGAGGTGTCCGACTTCCCGCAAGAGGAGGTTCGGCTGGGCGTGACCAACGGCGAGGCGCACGATCTTTGGCGACTGCCTGTGGATCTGGAGTGGGTAGCCACCGTGCTCGAAGCCGATCCAATGAGGTGCCAAGGTGCTTTCCTGGACCTTGAGACTGGCGAGGTCATTCCCTACGTCGTGCCCGACAGCGACAAGGCGGCTGATGAGGAGCGAGGGGATCGCGAAGCTGAGCCAGATCGCTGGCTATTCCTGCCCTGCCTCGGTTCCCGGGCGGTGCGGCAGGACATGGCTGAGTTTGCGGCCATGATCAAGTACCGGCCTATGCGGCTGCGCCTAGAGCAGGCGATCGAAGGCCTCGGAGCATTTCACCGATTTCGGGATTTGATCTATGCCGAAGGGCTGGCTTCAGACTGGCACGCGTTCTCCGACGGCCGGCGCCTAGCTCGGGCCCGCGAGTTCCTGGCCGAGCTCGGTGTGCGGGTGTCAGCGTTGTGACAGCCCGACGTTGGTAGCGTTCCAAGATCAACTAGTGGGGGAGAGCTGCGGAAGGATCCAGACGATCTCACCGACGCCTCGAGCTGCGCCTGTCCGGTCTCCGTCAGCGGACGGAAGGGTCAGATAGCTGCGCGCGGATCGATCAGGAATCGAGAAGCGTCTGCCCCGAGCCGCAGCTAGCGTGATCGTCATGGACATCACCACCACGACCTCAGGAATGACCATGACCAGCTCTTCCACCGAGGGAATCAAGACCGTGCTGCATCCCGTGTCCGATCTGCCGACGGCCCAGGCGGTGTACGCAGCCCTGCTCGGCGTATCGCCGCAGACCGACGAGTCCTACTATGTCGGCTTCGAGGCCGCTGGCCAACACCTTGGGCTGGTGCCGGGCGGTGGACCGGAGGGCATGACCTCACCGCTGGCCCTCTGGCACGTAACGGACATCGAGGCGAAGCTGGCCGAGGTGACCGCCGCGGGTGCCACTGTGAAGGAGCCCGCGCACGACGTCGGTGGCGGCCGCCTGGTGGCCACCGTCACCGATCCCGATGGCAACCTTCTCGGGCTGCTTCAGGATCGATGAGTGCCGACCCCAGCTCCCGCGCTAAGCGTCGAGCCGGGGGACGCCCACAATGACCGCGAAGGCGGCCCCGTATAACAGATGAAGACACGATGAACATGGCCACGAGGGCATGGGAGAGCCTGCACGGGAGAAACGATGAGCGCAAAGAAGGCCACGCAGAAGCCCGCCAAGAACACCACCGCGAGCGGAAAGACGTACAAGGGATTCAGCGACGAGGAACGAGACGCGATGAAGGAGCGCGCCAAAGAGCTGAAGTCGGCCGCCGGCAGCGGCCCACGCGCCGCCAAGGCGGACGGTGAAAGCGAGGTGCTCGCGAAGATCGCCGAGATGCCGGAACCGGATCGCGCTATGGCCGAGCGGCTCCATGCGATCATCAAAGCCAGCGTGCCGGCCCTCTCGCCGAAGACCTGGTACGGGATGCCCGCGTATGCCAACAAGGACGGCAAGGTCGTGTGCTTCTTCACACCGGCATCGAAGTTCAAGGAGAGGTACGCGACGTTCGGCTTCAACGCCACGGCGAACCTGGACGAAGGCAACATGTGGCCGACCTCCTTCGCGCTGACGGAATTGACCCCCGCCGAGGAGGCGCAGATCGTCGCGCTCGTCAAGAAAGCGGTGAGCTGAGGACAGCTCCTGAGTCTGATCGAGTCAGGCGACGCCCGCGGTGACCGCAAACGCGGCCCGGTATAACAACTCGCACAGCAAGATGGAGACACGATGAGCACGGCCACGACCACGAACACGCAGTCGCCCGCGCTGCACGCTGCCGACAGCCACGATTTGATCCGCGTGCACGGTGCGCGCGAGAACAACCTCAAAGACGTCAGCGTCGAGATCCCGAAGCGCCGCCTGACGGTGTT
>JAICEV010000322.1 GCA_025923975.1 Propionibacteriaceae bacterium | reverse complement strand
GCCCCAGCCGCGAAGAGCAACGTACCGAGCACGGCCCAGCCGGCCCGCTCCGTGGAGACGTAGAGCATCATCACGAACAGCCCGAAGAACAGCAGTGAGGTACCCAGATCGCGCTGCCAAACCAGGATGGCCAGGCTGATCAGCCACATCACCAGGATCGGGCCTAGGTCGCGGGCCCGTGGTAGGTCAATGCCGAGTATGCGATAACCGGCGAGCGCGAGCACATCGCGCTTCTCGACCAGATAAGAGGCGAAAGCGATCGCGAGCAGCACCTTGGCGGCCTCGGCGGGCTGGAAGCTGTAAGGACCGACATGGATCCAGATCTGGGCGCCGAACTTCTCCGTGCCGAGGCCCGGCACCAGCGGCAGCAACAGCAGCGCGATACCTGCGAGGCCGATGGTGTAGGTGAACCTTTGCAGCGGCCGATGATCATTGAGCCAGGTGACGACCAGGATGAACAGCAGGACGCCGATCGCGGTCCAGATCAGCTGCTGGCGAGCACCGCTGAGCGGTGGATCGTTGATCAGGTCAATGCGGTGGATCATGACCAGGCCGAGGCCATTGAGCAAGATCACGCAAGGCAGGATCACCGGGTCCGCGTACGGCAGTCGCCACCGGACCGCAACGTGCGCCAGCACGGCGAGCAAAGTGGAGATGCCTGCCAGGTAGGGGAAGATCGGCGACAGCTCGCCTAGGACGTTGATGTCGACCAGCGCGTACGCGCCGAGGGTTAGCAGCAGCGCAAAGATGATCAGGGCCAACTCAACCCCACGGCGCTTACGTGGGACGACGGTAACGGGTGTGTCGGCTCGCATGATCAGCAGCTCGGCTCCGCCGCGCCGGTGGCGGGAGCAGTGGGCGTCGCGTTGCTCGTTGGCCTCTTGGTCGGTGTGGGGCTTGTCTTCGAACCCGGTGTTGGTCGAGGCGACGCCGTCGGCTCAGGGCTAGCGCATCTCCTCGCGGCCTCGCTCAACTCGGCGACAGTAGCGCGGGCCGAGTCCAGGCTTGAGACATCGATGTTGGCCTTGACCTGCTCCTGATAGAACGGCGGCAGTTCGCTCACCGCCAACTGCTGTACCTCGTAAACCCGGGACAAAGACAGGCCAGGGAGTCCGTCCGATAGCCCCTGAAAGATCGCGACCCTGTCCTGGTCGGCGCCCACGAAGTATTGGGTGCGAGTCCACCCGTACGCGATGCCCACTCCGGCAGCCGCGATCAGCAGCAGGACTAGTACGCCGATGAGCGGTTTGCCGAGGCGTCGCCGCTGCGGGGCCTGAGGGCTGTACCGCTCCTCGTCGTCAACCGGAGGCGGCTCGAAGTCGGCCGTAACGAGGGTCTCCCCCTCGATGTCATCATCTTCGGCACGCTGAATGCGCGGCATGCCGTCGGCCGGAATGGGATGCTCTGACGCGGCACCGAGCACGATGACGTCATCACTGCCTCCGGACTCCACGACATCGGCGACGATCACCGTAATGTTGTCGACTCCGCCCGCGTGGAGAGCCTCAGCGACAAGACGTTCAGCAGCGTCATTCAAATCAGGCAGCCGCAGGGCTTCCTCAATCATGTTGTCGTCGATCAGCCCGCAAACCCCGTCGCTGCAGAACATCAGCCGGTCACCGGCTACAACCGGCACCATCACGAGGTCGGGATCGTTGGTGGGCTGCCCATTCAGTACCTTCAACAGCAGCGAGCGGTGTGGGTGCATCGCGGCTTCGGTTTCACTGATCTTCCCGTCATCGACCAGGGACTGCACCCAGGTGTGATCATGCGTCAGCCGCTCTAGCTGACCGTCGCGCAACAGGTAAGCACGGCTGTCGCCGATGTGCGCCAGACCCAGCTGAATGCCGTCGAACATCGCCCCTGTGACGGTCGTACCCATGCCCTCCAGGGAGTAGTCGGATTCGATCAGTTCCGCGATCTTGTCATTGGCTTGGTGAATGGCGCGATCCAGCACCTCGAGCATCCCCTCGCCGGTGGTGGGACCCTCGATCTTCTGTATCGTGTCGATCGCCACTGCGGATGCAAGATCACCCGCGGCAGCGCCGCCCATTCCGTCGGCCACCACCAGTAGATGCGGGCTGGCATAGCCAGAGTCCTGGTTGTTCTTCCGGATCAGGCCGATCTCGGAGTGGGTGACGTATTTCAGCTGGAGCGTCATCTGATCATGGCTCCAGTCTCAGCACGGTCTTGCCAATGCGCACCGTGTCCGCAAGCGTGATCGTGGTCGGTGCGGTGATCCGCTGGCCGTTTACATAGGTGCCATTCGTGGACCCGAGGTCCTCGATGTAGGTGCCGGTCGGGGCACTGACGACCCGAGCGTGCCGGGTGGAAACGTAGTCATCATCCAAGATCAGCTGGCAGTCTGGGCTCCGGCCGATCATGATCACTCCTCCGGACAGCTCGGCCGACAGGCCAGCCTGGTTGCCCTGCGAGATCATGAACACCCGAGGCTCCCCACGCTGCCGCCTTCCCTTCTTGGATGGAGGCGGAGGCGTCTCCAGTTCCTGGGGTTGCGGCTGATCGGCGGCCCGTATCGTCTTGCCGAACAGGTCACTTCGGATGACCGAGACTGCGGAGAGGATGAACAGCCACAGTAAGGCCAGAAAGACCACCTTGATGATCGTGAGCGCGATTTCCGACATTGCGTCTCATCGTCCGCCGGGTGCGTGGATGAGCATTCGGGTAGACCCGATCTCGATCCGTGCGCCCTCCCGCAAGGCCGCCTGTTGCACCTTCTGTCCGTTCACCATGATGCCGTTGGTGGAACCCAGATCGACGATGTCGATCTGCAGGCCCTGACCTGCGGGATTCACCCGGATCTGGGCATGCCGGCGCGAGATCCCCGGATCGTTGATCCGCAGGTCAGCCTCACTGCCGCGGCCGATAACCAGCCCCGGCGGCTGCAGCGGATGCCTGGTGCCGTTCACCTCGAGTACGAGTGGCGCCCGGCTGATGGAGGTTTCACTCGGCCGGCCACCGCGTTGAGTAATGCCAGCGACAGCTTGTGAGCTGACGGTGAAGCGGCCGGTAGGCAGACGGGAGTCCAGCTCAAAGCCGATCTTGATCGGGCCATTGAACACATATCCCATTTCGCGGGCATGGTTGCGTAGCTCGGCCGCCAACTCCGCATTCAGGGTGCTGGCATACGGAGCGAGCTTGTCATGGTCATGTTGGGAGAGATGGACCGTGAAATCATTGGGCACCAGTCGCTTATCGCGGGACATCAGCTTGGCCTCGGCATCAAGCTCACGCTGCAAGCGCGCTGCAATCTCGACCGGCTGCACGTCGCCCTTGAACGCGCGCGCGAAGACGCCGCTGACGGCGCCCTCCACTTTCTTCTCAAAGCGCGCAAAAATGCCCATGTCCCTCCTTCCCCGAGGTCCACCTAGATCGTATCTGCAGAAACTAGGGTGACCTGCTACACAGAGAATTGAGCTTGAACCGTTGGCAAGAGTGCAAACTGACCCATAGGTCACAGTTGGGTCGTGCTAGCCTTTCCCGGCTGGTTCACCAGCGGCAACACGCGCGAGTGGCGGAACGGCAGACGCGCTGGCTTCAGGTGCCAGTGTCCGCAAGGACGTGGGGGTTCAAATCCCCCCTCGCGCACCAGTACGACCCCCTGGTTGACCTGGGGTTATATGGAATCCGCGGCAGGTTCAGAGGGCCCGTTGTGGCACCGCTGTGGCACCGACTCAGTTCGGAGGCCCTGGCATGGCATGGATTGAACAGCACCGGCGCGCCGACGGCGGCCTGACGGCGCGGGTGATCTGGCGGCCCGGTGGTGCGCGTGACGCCACCCGCGTGTGGGAGACGTTCGGCGCTGGATCGGACGCGCAGAATCTCGCGCGCGCGGACGGTTTCAAGCGGATGGTTGAGGCCGCTGGTCAGCGGTGGCCAGATGGCTGGGTGAAGGGTGAGGGGTTTGTCCGGCCGCCGGATGTGGCCGATCCGATGACGCCTCCACCGAGCTTCGACGAGATCGGCGAGGAGTATGTCCGTCAGATCGTCGACCTGTCCCCTGGGCAGCGGAAGCGGTACCTCGGCCAGCTGCTGGTGCTGGCGCGCACGCCGGTGCGAGGCTCGTTGGTGTTCGCGGGCCCGGTCACCGCAATCGGTGAGGCGCAGCTGAGGATCTGGCTGATCGAGTGGGACCGGTCGTTGAAGACGAAGGCGAACTACCACGGTCTGATCTACGGCGTGTTCGCGTACGCGGTGAAGCGTGGCTATCTGGCCGCGAATCCGGCAATCGGGACGGCCCCGAAACAGTCGAGGGTGAAGCAGTCGAGGCCGGAGCTGCGGTTCCTGACCGAACGGGAGTTGGAGACCGCCGTACGGCTGGCCAAGAGACATGGGGACGTGTTGGCCGTGACGGCCGGGACGGGATTGCGGTTCGGTGAGATCAGCGCGTTGTGGGTCGGAGACGTCGATCTTCACCGCGGCACGGTTCGGGTGAACAAGGCGTGGAAGCGAAACGGTGAGGAT
>JAICEV010000321.1 GCA_025923975.1 Propionibacteriaceae bacterium | reverse complement strand
TCACAAGCACCACGACCTACCCAATCCGATCGATCAGCGGCACTTCTGCGATCACAAGCCCGCAGATGAGCACCGGTGGCGCTCAACCGGTGCCAGCCGAGCAGGCATTGCGCTAATAGCGATAAGCGAGTCGCTTCTGGGCGAAGACACAGGCAGCCGCGTACGGTGGAATGAACCAGTCGCGCAACGTGTCAGGAGTCAGCATGGCCGAGGATCGAACACCAGATCCGGCCGATCAACCCGAAGACGATAAGACGCCTCCTCAAGACAATCCGCCCGAGCCGTACCGTCTGGGGGGGTCCGGCGGGTCAGGCAAAAGCCCATCCGGAAGGAGTGGCGAAGAGCCGGACAACCCGTTCGAGGCGTTCTTCTCATCACTCGCCGGCGGTGACATGAATGCACTCGCCGCCCAGCTGCAGAGCGCCTTTGCCATGCTCGGCGGCGCCGGATCAATGTTCACCAGCGGGCCAACTGACACCGGGTCCGGCGTGAACTGGGAGGTGACCAAGAACACCGCGCGCAAGACCGTCGCCTCGCTCGGTCCAGACCCCAGCCCCAACACGGCGCAGCAGCGCGCGATCACCGAGGCAGTTTCGCTCGCCGAGATCTGGCTCGACGAGGCCACCACATTCCCGCGGGTGAGTACCACGGTGGCCGCCTGGAGCCGGGCGGAATGGATTGAGCAGACCATGCCAGTCTGGCGGCGCCTGGTGGAGCCGGTTGCCTTACACATCGCCGATGCGATGGAAGGCGCACTGAGCTTCGGCGGCAGTGAGGAGGTGGCCGGCCTGCCGGGAATGGCGGGTATGGAAAAGATGCTGCGGCCGATGCTGCGTACGTCGGGCGCAAGCATGTTCGGACTCCAGCTCGGGCAAGGCCTGGGCCACTTGGCGACCGAGGTAGTCGGCGCCACCGACATCGGCCTGCCGCTGAGCGAACCGGGGCACGTGGCGCTGCTGCCCACAAACATCAAGGCTTTCGGAGAGGGCTTGGAGCAGTCGAGCGATGATGTCACCCTCTACCTAGCGTTACGGGAGTGCGCTCGACAGCGGCTCTTCGCCTCGGCAGGCTGGCTGCGATCGCAGATGCTGGTTTTGGTTGAGCAGTACGCGAGCGGCATCACTATCGACACCTCTGCCTTGGAGCAGGCCGTCGGTCAGCTCGATGCCAGCAACCTTGAGGAGCTGACATCCTCCCTCGAAGGTGGCCTGTTCGAGCCGCAGAAGACGCCTGAGCAGCTGGCCACCTTGGAGCGACTGGAAACCATGTTGGCCCTCGTCGAGGGTTGGGTTGACGAGGTGGTCACCCAGGCCACCGCGCAGTGGATGCCGTCGGCTGCTGCGCTGGCCGAGGCGGTGCGGCGGGCTCGCGCCACGGGGGGTCCGGCCGAGGAGACCTTCGCCACTCTGGTGGGACTTGAGTTGCGGCCTCGCCGAATGCGCGATGCGGCCAATCTCTGGGCGGCGCTGCGAGACGCGCGCGGTGTGGAAGGCCGAGACGCGGTTTGGTCCCATCCGGACCTAATACCAACATCAGCTGATCTTGATGATCCGTTGGGCTTTGTCGCCGGCGAAGCCCGGTCGGCGGGGTCGGAGGACGCGGACTTCGACAGCGCACTGGAGGAGCTGCTCAAGGGCGAGAGCAACGAAGGCGACGAGAATCCGAGCAGCTGACTCGCCGACGGATGCCCTGCAAAACAGCTGTCGTAGGACCTTGCAGAGCTGGTCGGCGCCCAATCCTGAACAAGATCAATTGCGGCGCCAGTATCTTGATCATCTTGCCCGGCAGAGTGACGGTTGGTCCCGAGCCTGCATCGGTGCGCATCTGACGGCGAGCTCGCTGATCTGTGCCGCTGCCGAAGGCGTGGTGCTGCTGACACTGCATGCCCGCCTGGGACGGTGGCTGCAGACGGGCGGTCACATCGAATCAACCGATCCCACCTTGGAGGCCGCTGCGGCGCGAGAGGCGTCTGAAGAGAGCGGTTTCAGTGATCTTTCACTCGATCCGAGCCCACTGCTGCTTTCCAAGCACGAGGTGCCGTGCGGTCCGGTACGGCCGACGTACCACCTCGACGTCCAATACCTTGTGCTCGCAAATCATTTGAGCAGCCCGGAGGTCGGCGCTGAGTCGTGGGACTTGCGGTGGTTTGCTCATGATCAGCTACCAGAGGTGGATGCCTCCGTGGTGGCGCTGGTACAGGCTGCCCGGGTACGCCTCGGCTGGTAGCCAATCAGCCCGCAGCGGCTGGTACTGGTCGCGCCGGCAGGACGCCAAGCTGTCGCATCAAGGCCATGTCGTCCCGAACTCCCCAACGCTCGACGGCCTTCCCGTCCTGGAAGCGCAGAATCTGAACGTAGTCCATGGCGACCTCCCGATTCGTGGGCGGGATCCCCATCAGGTCACCGGTGTGCCGACCGTGAAATGTGCAGTAGACGACAACGGTTTCGCCCTCGCCAATGACCTGGTGGATTTCCCAACGCTGGTCGCTGAACACGGTTCCAAGCCACAGCATTGTCTGCCGCACGCCTGCAAGTCCCTGCGGCTCATCGGGGCGCGCAGTGTGATCGATGGAGTCTTTCGCGATCACTTCTGCGAGATCGTCGACGTCGCCATTCGGAAAAATCTCCTCCCAGATTCGACGCGCCTTCGCCTTGAGCTCCTCAGTCATCACTGAGCCTCCTGATACAATTGAGTAGAATAACATTTAATTAATGTCAGGAATATTCCACTCAATGATGCCGACCGTCAAGAGCCGTCGACCGTACGATTCCCGGCGCCGTCGAGAGCAGGCGGCGCAAACGCGTCAGGACATCGAGGCTGCCGCCGCCAAGCTCTTTCGTGAACGCGGCTACGCCGGCACCTCGATGCCAGCGATCGCATCGGAAGCCGGCATCGTCGTCGAGACCATTTACCGCGCGTTCGGTAGCAAGGCGGGACTGTTCAAAGCCGTGCTGGAGTCCGCACTCGCCGGGGGATCAGAACGGGCTGAGCTGCCGCCCGCGGAACGCCCTGCAATTAGAGCGGTAATCCAAGAGACCGATCCACGGCGGAAGCTCGAGCGCTATGCAGCCACTCAGCCAGGAGTCCACGGCAGGTCTAGCCCGCTGTATCGGGTCCTGGTAGCAGCCGCCGACAGTGATCCTGAGCTGCGGGATGTGTTGAACGGTATGGAGGCAAGACGCCTGCATGGGTTGGGCGGGCTCGCCGCGCAGCTCGCAGAAAGCCGCGCGTTGCGTCCAGAGTTGTCGGTGGAGGAGGCCCGAGACATCATCTGGACGCTCTGTTCTACTCCCGTACACGATCTGCTGGTTCGTGAACGGGGTTGGACCCCGGATAGCTACCGAGACTGGCTTGCAACCGCCTTGAAGCGGGAGTTGCTTGAGGACTTGTCAGAATCCAGTTGACCTATAGCTCAGCTGGGTTCCTTAGACTCGGTAGCTGCGAGCCTGACCGGGATGCCGTGGTCGTGAGCGGTGCCGATCAAGCGCTCCCGAATTGGGGCGCTGCCAGCTAGATGCCAGAGTCGAGTGCGCAACTCAGGCTTGGCGCCTGGCGATGTCTGCAGGTCGAACTCCATACTCACCTCGCCCATTCGGTGCTGCGCGCCGTAGCTCATGAGGATGTTCTCCACAGCCATGACTTCCTCGATGGGCCAGTACATCTGTGTGATCGAGTGCCAGACAACCGGAAGGCCGTCCTTGTCGGCCGCCAGCGCCTGGGGCAACCAGCTGCTGGCTGCGGCCTTGTCGATCTGCAACGGATGCATCGCCGCAACCGCAAGCGCCGACCTGAGGCGCTCATGGCGATGCAGGTCGAAGGGCCAGACGAAAGAGGTCAGCAGCACCCGACCCTCGGCCGTCGTGGCGTCCACCGGATGAAGATCGCAGCCCGCTCGGTCCGTGATCATGAATCGTTCGGGTTGCACGGGACCCTCAATGGGCCCCACGAACTGGACCTTCGAGTCGATGGAGCCGAAGTGCCACGATGTGCCGCGAAACATGTAGTAGTCGAGCAGCAGATTGAGGCCCGCACTCGCCCCAAGCTCCAGCAGCCGGATGCGGCGTACGCCGGATGCGGCGACAAGATCAAAGAGGCCGGCGAGCAACGCAGCCGATCGACCGACCTCGTTGGTCTGCGGCGGGACCGCGAGGGCAGCATGCATTTCCTCGATGTGCGCGCCGATCACCTCGCGCATCATTGGCCAGGCTTGTGACGCGGGCGCAGTGCCGCCCAGGCATGGGTAGAACCGGATCAGCTGTGGAGCCCGGCCGGTCAGTACGAGCCGGAACACTCCAGCCAGCAGCCGGAGGTGTATCACCGCCCTGCGCGGAGCATTTTCGTATCCATGACACACACCGCGGATGGGGCCGCCCGAGTCCCGATCGTCGGCCGTGCCCCGCGTGGCATACCCGTAGAGGTGCCCAGCATCGGCGGCATGTGCCCGAAAGCGATCCGCCAGGGTTTCCCCGGCATCCAGTGACTCGAAGCTCTCGGCG
>JAICEV010000320.1 GCA_025923975.1 Propionibacteriaceae bacterium | reverse complement strand
GTCGCCGTACGCAGCGACCTGCCGCGACGGGTCTTCATCGTGGCTCATGCTCGCAGCATAAGACGGTGGGGATGTGGCGGAGTTCACCGCGCCCAGGATCGCGCGCCGCTGTGGTGGACGAACGAACGAGCAGACACGCTCTTCGTCTGCGAGTGAGAGAGGAAGGCAGCGGCTTCCCGGCGCGATCCGCAGCGAGCGGAGCGAGCAATCAAACATCGCGCGAGCAGCTCCAAACAAGAGGGCTAGCGTGAGCATATGTCGAAGCTGCTGACCGTCGCAGTAGCACCCAAGCTCACTGAAGACGAGACCAACGGGGTGCTGCAGTTGATGGCCGATGCCGAGGCAGTCGATGCGATGAAGGCTCTCAACGAGGCTGCCCTGCTGCGGCTGCGACGTCCACACTCGACCACCCAACACATCCTGGTAAGCGAGGGTGAGGATCTCCTGGGTTACGCCCAACTCGAATCAGGGACGGAGTGGAGCGCCGGCCAGCTCGTGGTCTCTCCGGACCACCGGCGGAAAGGCATCGGCACCCTGCTGCTGCAACGGCTGATCATGGAATCGAGCAGCCCACTGCGAGTCTGGGCGATGGGTGACACTGCAGCGGCGCGAGCCCTTGCCGCCTCCGCGGGAATGGTTCCTCGGCGCGAGTTGCTGATCATGGAACGGCAGCTCGATGATGATGTGCCGGAACCCTTGATTCCGCCGGGCGTGCAGATCCGAACATTTGTGCCCGGACAGGATGAGCAGGAGTGGTTGCGCGTCAACGCTGCGGCCTTCGCGGATCATCCCGAACAGGCGCTGGTCGACGGTGATGATCTCGCGGACCGGATGGCCGAGTCATGGTTCGACCCAAACGGTTTCTTCGTCGCGACGATCAACGACACCATGGTTGGCTTCCACTGGACCAAACAGCATCAAGATCAGCTTGGCGAGGTCTACGTGCTCGGGATCGCACCGTCGGCAGCCGGCGGTGGACTGGGCAAGGCGCTGCTGCTGACTGGGCTGCGGTCGTTGCAGGAGCGAGGAAGCACCCGCGTTGAGCTGTACGTCGAGGCAGACAATCGGGCTGCTGTCGAGCTATATCTGTCCTATGGATTCGCCACAGTCAGCCGTGATGTGATGTACGCGCAGGGTTGAGCCTTCTCAGGCCCGGCTGGACGCTAGATAGAGATAACGGAGCAGATCAGGGAGATAGATATGGAAGCAGTCGATGTGTCAACTGTGATGGAGGACTTGCTTCCCGTCCCAGCTCCGGAGCTACCACCTGATCGCTTCTCGGACCGTGAGCTGTCCTGGCTCGCCTTCAACAACCGAGTCCTCGATCTTGCCAAGGACGCCAAACGGGTGCCGCTACTAGAACGGGCGAAGTTCCTGGCGATCTTTTCCTCCAATCTGGACGAGTTCTACATGGTCCGAGTCGCCGGACTGAAACGTCGCATCGCAGCCGGTGTCGCAGTCCCAACGGTGAGTGGGCTTATGCCCCGAGAGGTGCATCTGGCGATCCTCAACCGGACGCGCGAGCTCGTGACCGAGCAGGCGCGAGTGTTTCAGGAGGACATCCGGCCAGCGCTGGCGAAGGAGGGCATCGAGATCCTTCGCTGGGATGAGCTCACCGCCACCGAGAAGGACCGGATGGATGAGCTGTTTGCCGAGCGCATCTTCCCGGTGCTCACTCCGCTGGCCGTCGACCCATCGCATCCCTTCCCCTACATCTCGGGCTTGTCGATCAACCTCGCTGTGCTGGTACGCAATCCGGAGACCGGCATTCGCCAGTTCGCCCGGGTCAAGGTGCCGACAATGCTCTCCCGCTTCATCACGCTGGCCGAGGGCCGCTACGTGGCGCTGGAGGACGTAATCGCTCATCACCTCGATCAGCTGTTCAGCGGCATGCAGGTGGTGGGGCACCACATCTTCCGGGTGACCCGCAACGAAGATGTCGAGGTCGAGGAAGACGACGCCGAGAACCTGCTGCTCGCCCTGGAGAAAGAGCTGCTGCGTCGCAAGGTCGGCCGCCCGCCGGTCCGGCTCGAGGTCGAAGACGATATGGACCCGAAGATGCTCGAGCTGCTGATCAGCGAGCTGGACATCAGCCCGAGGGAGGTCTTTCACCTGCCCGGGCCGCTCGACCTGCGCGGCCTGTTCTCCCTTGCCGATATCGATCGGGCCGAACTCAAGTACCCCGCTTTTCTTCCCTCCACCCATCCCCACCTCGCCGAGGTCGAAACAGCGAAGCCGGCCGACATGTTCGCCGCTCTCAAGCAGCGTGATGTGCTGTTGCATCATCCGTACGACTCGTTCGCTACGAGCGTGCAGCGGTTCATTGAGCAGGCAGCCGATGATCCGCATGTCCTGGCGATCAAGCAGACGCTCTACCGTACGTCTGGTGACTCACCCATCATTGATGCGCTGATCGAGGCGTCCGAGGCCGGCAAACAGGTACTGGCCCTTGTCGAGATCAAGGCCCGCTTTGACGAACAGGCCAATATCGCCTGGGCTCGGAGGCTGGAGCAGCACGGTTGCCATGTGGTGTACGGGTTACTCGGACTGAAGACCCACTGCAAGCTGTCGATGGTGGTACGCGAGGAGCCGGACGGGCTGCGCCGCTACGCACACATCGGAACAGGGAACTACAACCCCAAGACCGCACGGCTGTACGAGGACATGGGGCTGCTCACGGCCAACCCCATCGTCACCGAAGACATCGGCCGGCTCTTCAACCATCTTTCAGGCATGACCCAGGAGACCCAGTACAAGCGGCTGCTGGTTGCCCCGCACGGCATCCGCAATGGGCTGATCGACCGGATCAACCAGGAGATCGCCAACCACCAGATTGGCAAGCCGGCAGGAATCAAGATCAAAGTCAACTCCATCGTCGACGAGGCGACTTCTGATGCCCTCTACCGTGCCTCGCAGGCCGGTGTTCCGGTGGACCTGTGGGTACGCGGTATCTGTACGATCCGACCCGGCGTGCCGGGACTCAGCGAGAACATCCGAGTGCGCAGCATCCTCGGCCGCTTCCTGGAGCACAGCCGGCTGTTCTGGTTCGGCAACGATGGATCGCCGTTGGTCGGGATCGGCTCTGCGGACCTGATGCATCGCAACCTCGACCGTCGGGTGGAGGTGCTGGCCTCGATCACCAATCCGGCACACATCGCCGAGATTGATGAGCTGTTCAAGATGGCGTTCGACGACGGCACGGCGTCGTGGTGGCTGCAGCCGGACGGGACGTGGATTCCGCATACCGCAAATGAGCACGGTAAGCCCCTGCTGGACATGCAGGAGTACTTGATCAACGCCACCAGCCGACGTCGCGCTGCTGCAAAGTAGCCGTCCCGTGCCTTCGGTGAGCACCGCCCGGACCCGGAAGGACGCGGCGCCTTCCTCCAGGCGTCCCATCCTGGCGGGAGGTGCGGTCGTCACCCGGGAGGATCCGCAGCGCGGCATCGAAGTAGTGATCATCCACCGGAAGCGCTACGACGACTGGACGCTGCCGAAGGGAAAGCTCGATGTAGGTGAGTCCCTGCCGGCGTGTGCGGTGCGTGAGGTGGAGGAGGAGACAGGCGTCACCATCCGGCTCAGCGTGCCGCTGGACTCGATCACTTACGAAGCTGGAACTGCCGGCCTGAAAAAGGTCGACTATTGGGGCGGTGTCGTCTTGGATTCGGTTCGCCGGTCCCCGGACGCGGAAGTCGACGTCGTCTCTTGGCTGCCGGTCCGCGCAGCGCTTGGCCGGCTGACCTACACTCATGATCATTTCCTGGTGCAGCAATGGCTTGAACAGCCGCCCACCACTCCGCTGATCATCCTGCGGCACGCGAAGGCGATGGATCGCAAAGACTGGTCGCGAAAGGACTGGGCTAGGCCTATCAATTCCCGCGGTCGCCGCCAGGCCAAAATGCTGGCCCCCATGTTGGCAGCGTACGGAGTGACGAGACTCGTCAGCTCCACTTCGACACGTTGCACGACGACACTGCTGCCGTACGCCCACCAACATGAACTGAGCGTCGAGACCTACAGCCTGCTGAGCGAGGAGGAAGGCGAGGACAATCCCAAGGGAGTCGCAAAGCTGACACGGGAGATTCGGGCCGCGACGTTGTCCAATGCTGAGCCAACCGCTGTCTGCGTGCATCGGCCCGTGCTGCCGCACATTCTCAACGCGCTCCAGATTCCGCCTCGGAACTTGGTGACTGGCGAATTCCTCGTCGCGCACCTGACGGCCGACGGTGCCGTACACGCGCTGGAGCGGCACCGGCCGCAGGCTTGACCTGGGCCAGCGGGGATCAAACTCTGGCGTACGTTTCCACCAGAAGTGCGCGAGCGTACGCCTCAAGGGCCAGACAGCGTGCTCACGGGGCGGGAGGACTTACGCCGGGAGCGCCGGAACGCTGCAGTGAGCCCAAGGTCACGAGTTCACCCGATGTTCATCGCAGAGCGTGCATCTCGACATCCATCCCTCATAGGTTCCTCGTGATCATGAAGGAGCGAATCTCCGGTGCTTCCTGAG
>JAICEV010000319.1 GCA_025923975.1 Propionibacteriaceae bacterium | reverse complement strand
GCCGTTGATGATCAACTCTTCAACACTGCGCCCGTCACCGAGCCGGCGCCGTAACACGACTTCGCCTCGCGGACCTGTGTGGTGAGCGACCGTCTGGATCGTCTCCATCAGTGAATAGTCTCCCCGGACCGCTGGCATCGGATTTGAGTTGGTGCGGTCTGTGAAGATAAGAACGTGGCGCGTACCACCCGACAAGCGACACTGGGCGACCTGATCCGTTCGCTCGCTTTGATCGTGATCCCCGTGGTGGTGATCACGATCATCTTCACCAGCGTGCCGGATGACCATCCTGTGAACGAGGTTGACTGGAAGCCGGTGCTCGCCACCGCCAGGCAGGAGGCACCGTTCCCGGTTCTGGCGCCATCCAAGCTGCCGGAGGGTTGGCGTGCCACGCGGGTGAACTGGGTGCCCCAGGGTAGGCCCTACCTCAACGGCGAGGCATCGCCGCGGAATCTGTGGCAGATCGGGTTTCTTACCCCTGATGATATCTACATCGATCTCAACCAGGGTGACCTGAGGCCTCAAGAGATGGTCGATCAGCAGTCGAGAGCGGGTACGCCTGATGGAGTGAGCACCATCGCAGGCCAGACCTGGCAGCGGCTGATCAGCCCCGACGAACGCACCAGGTCCCTGGTGCTGCGCGGACCTAGCGCGACCACCATCGTTTCGGCCGATCTGCCCTACGAGGCGTTGGAGGCATATGCCTCGACTCTCTCCAGCAGTGCCTAAAGAAACCGCTCAAAAATTTGGTCTCAACCGGCTCTGCCATTGACACCGGCGGAGTACCGTGGCTCCCCGCATCATTGGCGAGCTCAGGCCTCCCCGGCGATACCCGGATCTTTGGTTCGAGCAGCATCCACTTTCGCTTTGGCTCCGTCCAGCCAGGCCTGGCATATGCCAGCGAGCTGTTCGCCGCGTTCCCACAGCGCAAGTGACTCTTCGAGCGAGGCACCACCCGATTCCAGCCGCTGGACGATGAGGGCCAGCTCATCACGCGCCTGCTCGTAACTGAGTGACTCCGGTTTGGCTGCTGAATCCGTCATGCTCCTCCTCGCGGTCTCAGCTCTGTGACCTTGACCGCCAGCTGTCCCTCGGCGAGTTGCGCCACAAGATCGTCTTCAAGGTCGACCTGGTTGACTGATCGGACAGCCGCGCCGTCTCGACCCAACAGGATCGAGTAGCCGCGATCCAGTGTTGCTTGCGGCGACATCGCCCGTATCCGCGCGAGATGGTGGCCGACCGACGAGGATTCGCGATCGATCGTCGATCCAATGGCCCGAGTGGCACGATGCCTGAGTTCGGCCAGCTGCTCGTAACGCCGACCGAATGTCGCAGTCGGGTCAGTGAGCACAGGACGTGATCGCAGACCGTCCAGTAGCTCCTGCTGGCGACCGACCAGCCGTGACACGGCTTGGACCATCCGCTGCCGAGCCTGCTGCACTCGGACCCTTTCATCGGCAACATCGGGCACCACGCGTTTCGCGGCGTCGGTTGGTGTCGAAGCACGGTAGTCGGCAACAAGGTCGAGGATCGGGCTGTCTGACTCGTGCCCGATGGCGCTCACCACCGGCGTACGGCAGGCCGCTACGGCTCGAATCAGACCTTCATCGGAAAACGGCAGGAGGTCTTCCACGGACCCCCCGCCGCGTGCAATGACGATGACCTCGACCTCTGGGTGGCGATCCAGGTGCTGCACCGCAGCGATGAGCTGCTCGCAGGCCTGCGGTCCCTGGACAAGGGCGTATCGAGTGACAATCCGTACCGCCGGCCAACGTCGCCGGGTGTTCTCCATGACGTCGCGCTCGGCCGCGCTGCCCTCTCCGGTGATGAGTCCGACGGCCCTCGGAAGGAAAGGCAGCGGCTTCTTCAGCGACCGGTCGAAGAGTCCTTCAGCCTGGAGCAGACGCTTGGTCTGCTCCAGCCTTGCGAGCAGTTGTCCCTCACCAATCGGAGTGATGGCATCGCAGGTGAAGATGAACCGACCCGAGCTCTCGTAGAACGTCGGCTTGATCCTGGCCACTACGGTCGCACCCTCGGCTAAGGGACCAGCTAGATCCAGGGTGATCGGTGAGGTGGTTACCGAAACCGAGACCTCGGCAAGCTTGTCGCGGAGGGTCAAGAAGATCGTCCGCGTGCCCGAGCGTCGGTTGATCTCAATTAGCTGTGCCTCGACCCAGACAGCGCCGAGCCGCTCAACCCAGCCGCGCACGGCGCGTGCGATCACCCGCAGTGGTTGCGGGTGCTCCGGTGAGGATTCCAGGGCCACGCCGCGAGCGTAGTACCGCCGTCCCGGCAATGCTGGGCGAATCCAGCGGGCGGCTGCAGCACCTACACTGACCGGGTGACCGAGACTGTCCAGGCAACTGCGCCGAGCCGCCCAAGACAGGTCATGCTGGCGGCGCCTCGGGGGTATTGCGCCGGAGTAGATCGTGCGGTGATCACCGTCGAGAAAGCGCTGGAGGCCTACGGCCCACCCATCTACGTCCGCAAGCAGATCGTCCACAACCGCCACGTCGTGGAGAACCTGGAGGAGCGGGGTGCCATCTTCGTCGAGGAGCTGGACGAGGTTCCGGAGGGCTCGACCGTGGTGTTCTCGGCGCACGGCGTATCTCCGGCAGTCCAGAGGGATGCCAAGGAGCGAGGACTCAAGGCAATTGATGCGACCTGCCCACTGGTCACGAAGGTGCATCACGAGGCAAAGCGGTTCGCCAAGGACGACCTCGAGATCTTGTTGATCGGACACGCTGGGCACGAGGAGGTGGAAGGCACCACCGGTGAGGCGCCTGGGCACATCACGCTGGTGCAATCGCCTGCCGATGTCGATCGGCTCGAAGTTCGCGATCCGTCACGACTCGCCTGGCTTAGCCAGACCACGCTAAGCGTCGACGAGACCTTGGAGACGGTCAACCGGCTCCGGGAGAGGTTCCCCCTGCTGACTGATCCGCCGAGCGATGACATCTGTTACGCCACCCAGAACCGTCAGCTCGCGATCAAACAGATCGCTGCGCACAGCGACCTGGTGATCGTGGTTGGTTCGGCAAACTCATCCAACTCCGTGCGCCTTGTTGAGGTGGCGCTGGAGGCTGGGGCCAAGGCGGCCCATCGGATCGACAACGCAACCGAGATTGATCCCGATTGGCTGGCTGGCGTCGACTCGGTCGGGGTAACCAGCGGAGCTTCTGTCCCTGATGATCTTGTGCAGGGAGTGTTGGACTATCTGGTCGAGCAAGGTTTCCCCGTCGCCCGCGAGGAGCGGCTCACTGAAGAGTCGCTGGTCTTCGCATTGCCGCCGGAGCTGCGAAAAGACCTTCGCAAGGGCGCGGCTAACGATTAGTTTGGGAGCTGCTCGCGCATCGCGCTTGGAATCCGCCGCCGTCGTCGTCACTCTCAGAGGAAAGAACGCCTCAGTTCGCTCCTCCTCCTCGCGGCAACGCGCGATTTCCGAGGCTCGCAGCTGAATGCTGATCCATCGGTCGTGGACCAGCTCAAGATGACTGCACCGTCTGATCAGGCTCAGGGGGCGAACTCTCCTCGATCAATTCGGTTAGATCCGGTTCAGGTCTGTGGAGTTCAGCCGCCTCCGGCATGGTTGCGGAGCGTCGTCGACGTCCGCGGCCAACCATCGGCTCCACCTTGACCGCGTCATCAACCAGTTCTGCAGCCTGGATCTGGCGTACGGCGTCATTGATTTGGGTCGGTCCTGGGAGCTCTCTCTCACTGACCTTGAAGTCGCGGAATTTGCGCGCGCGGACCAACACGGTGCCCTCCACTGTGGCAATGGTCTCGTTATAGGCGTTCACCGAGCTACGCAGCGCACGACCGAGCTTGTCGAAGCGGTTACCCATCAAGCCGAGCTTCTCGTGTAGCTCGCGGCCCAGCCGGAAGACTTCGGCGGCGCTCTTGGCCAACGCCTCCTGCCTCCAGCCATACGCCACCGCACGCAACATTCCGATCAGTGTCGTCGGTGTCGCCAGTACGACGTCCCGTGCAGCCGCGTAGTCATAGAGATCCGGAATTTGATCAAGAGCAGTCGCAAAGAACATCTCATTCGGCAAGAAGAGCACGACGAACTCGGGCGTCTCGGCAGCCTTCCAGTATTGCTTGGAGGAGAGCTGATCGATATGCGTTCGAACGTTCCGGGCGTAACGCACCAGGGCCTCCGCCTTGGCCTCCGGCTCGTCGGTTTCTGCTGCTTCCAGGAAAGCGTTGAGCGGGACCTTGGCGTCCACGAAGACGTGCTTGCCGCCGGAAAGGTTGACGCGCATATCCGGTCGCAAAACTCGATCATCGGCCTTGGTCGTGAATTGCAGATCGAAGTCGCAGCGCTCGATCATCCCGGCCAGCTCCGCGACCCGCTTGAGCTGCGTCTCCCCCCATGAGCCTCGGATCTGGGGCTTCCGCAAGGCAGTCACCAAGGCAGTGGTCTCGCGGCGTAACGTCTCGCCGGTCTGTTGGACATAGCTGACCTGGGTGCGCAGTTCCGCTGACATGGTGACCCGCTCTTTCTCCACTTCGGTGAGTCGG
>JAICEV010000318.1 GCA_025923975.1 Propionibacteriaceae bacterium | reverse complement strand
TCCGCTCGCCACCGGAGCAGAGTCGTTGGTCCCGGCTGAGTCGGCTAACTGCCTCACCTACCGCCGCCCGCCGGCATCACTCCTGAACCTGGAGTTGGCGGGGGCGGCGGCGTCCAGACGCTAACCGCCAGCAGTTCCGCGCCATGGTCGCTTTGTCATCTGGTGGGCCGTCGCCTATTCGAGACCGGAGATCCGGGCTCACCTGCCAGCCAGGCGACGGTCTGTCAGCATGTCCGGTATGCCGAGGCGGCTTGCGATTGACGTTGACACCGGCACAGACGATGCCCTGGCCCTCCTCTACGCCTTGGGCCATCCCGATCTTGAGGTGCTCGGTATCAGCTGTGTGACGGGGAACGTCACCGTCGACCAGGTCGTGATCAACAGCTGCAACGTGCTTGATGCCGCAGGCGCGGGCGATATCCCGATCGCGGCTGGCGCCGTACAGCCGCTCCTCGAGCGGGCTCGGCGCGAGGGTGGATCTCACGGTCCTGACGGGCTCGGCGGAATTGAGCTACCGCAGACTTCCCGGCAGCGATCGCCTGTGCATGCGGTTGAGCTGTTGCATCGGCTGATCATGGACTCCCCTGAGCCAGTGACCTTGGTCACGCTGGCTCCCAAGACGAACCTGGCGATGCTGCTCACCAGGTATCCAGAAGTGGCCGCAAGTGTCGACCAGATGATCTTCATGGGGGGTTCTGCTAGCGAAGGGAACACCACTACTGTTGCCGAGTTCAACGTCTGGCAAGACCCCGAGGCCGCCAGATGCGTGATCGAGTCATCCATCCCGACGACCATGTACCCATTCGAGCTGTTCAGTCGCCTGGCGGTAAGTCAAGGTGTCGCGGACCGCTTTCGTGCCCATGATCATCCGGCGATACGGCTGGCGGGCGACCTGCTGCACCGACGTCGCACCAGCACACATGGTCCCAGTCATGATCAGGTTGGCTTGCTCGGCGACGCCGGTGCCATGGTCCTGTTGACCAACCCTGAGCTCTTCGTTATCCGGGAACTTCCCGTTCACGTCAACCTAGATGGCATCGGCCGCGGACAGACGGTTGTCGATCACCAGTCCAGACAACGACGCACGGCAGTGGCGCTTGATCTAGACGCGGCACAGGCCGCGTCGGCGTTCGTCAAAGTGATCGACGGCTACGCGGCCTGATGATCTAAGCGATTAGTCGTGACTGTGTTCGGCCTTGAGCTTGGCGACCTCAGCGTGCACCTCGACCATGTCGAGGCCCTTGACGGCGTCCACCACCTGCTTCAACGCGTGGCCGGGCAACGCGCCAGCCTGATTGAAGACCAGCACGCCTTCACGGAAGGCCATCAGCGTCGGAATACCCTCGATGCCCAGCAGACCTGTCAGCTCAGGGTTCGCGTCGGTATCCAGCTTGGCGAAGACGATCTCGTCGTACTCCTCGGAGGCCTTTTCATAGACGGGCCCGAACCTCTTACACGGTCCGCACCAGTCGGCCCAGAAGTCCACCAAGACAATGTCGTTGTCGGTGATGGTGTCCTCGAAGTTATCGGCGGTGATCTCAATCGTTGCCATGCATGTACTCCTCGTTACGGCTGAGCTGCTCATGGGGGCGACGTTCGCGGCAGCAACTATCTCAACCACCCCCGACTCACGGCTATTCCACAGGCCCCACTACTTGATCGCCACAAGCCGACGCATTGGAATCGCCACATCGACCACGTCATGCTTCTTGACACGGTCCTCGAGATACTGGATCGCACTTTCCACCCGAGACCAGCGTGTGTTCGGCAGGTAAAGCGCTGACATCACCAGCTCCGCGTCGGCCCGCGAGCGAATGCTGAATCGATACCGCTCGCGGGCATCCTCGACGGGCCGCATCCCACACTGGGCGAGGGTCTTCGCAAAGCCGGTCAGTTCCACCGGTCCCGGGAACTGCGGCTTGGTCCGCAATCGGCCGTTGATGCTTGTCAGCACCCTGACATCACGCGGGCCAAGCGGCCGGATCGCCGGCGCGATCGCTGCCAGAACCCCGCCCGGGCGAAGCACACGCGCCACCTCTTCTACAACCCTGCTCAGCGGCTGGACCACCACCAAGCCCATCGAGCTGGTAACGACATCAATCGACGCGTCTCTGAAGGGGAGCTGCAGCGCATCAGCACGGATCCACGGCCCTGGTCCACGCTCCGCAGCCAACGCCAGCTCATACTCAGACAGATCCAAGCCGATGACGGTACGGCCCGGCTGCGCCAGCTCACGCGACATCGGGCCTGATCCGCACGCGAGATCGAGCACGGTACCCGCCGTCGCCGACACTGCTCGGGCCAGCCACCGATACGGCGAGTGGTCGCCAGCGAGGGCGCGAGAGAGCACTGCCTCGGCGATACCCGCCCTCTCGCGGTGAAACTCGGCCAAGTACGCCCGCCAGTTCACCTCGTCGCTGCTCACGGCGGAGCCTCCTCGCGGCGTCCTCACACGCGCGACACGAACAGGTGAGTAGATGCTTCGCGGTCGATCTCGCAGCTGGGCAAACCGTCAACCGTAAGTCGGACCCCCAGTCCCCCAACCTCAGCACGCACCTCTGCACCAGGCTGAATGCCAGCCTGTCGCAGCGTGCTCATCATTTCGACGTCCTTCTGGATCTCCTCGCTCATCCGCTCGATAACGACGGTGATGGGGGACGCGGAGCTGCTGACAACGTCTAGCAACTGCTCATTCCCGTCACGGAACAGCTCGGTGGCGGCGCTCACCCCGAGCTCCTCGAGTCCGGGGATGGGATTGCCGTACGGCGACATGGTCGGGGCGTTCAGCAAGTCGACAAGCTTGCGTTCCACGTCCTCGGAGATGACATGTTCCCAGCGGCAAGCCTCGTCGTGCACCTTCTCCCAATCCAGTCCAATTACATCGATGAGCAGCCGCTCCGCCAGCCGATGTTTCCTCATCACTCGCGTCGCGCGCACTCGCCCCTCGGTGGTGAGCTCCAGATGACGGTCGCCCAGCACATGCACCAGGTTGTCGCGCTCCATCCGGGCGACGGTCTGCGACACGGTCGGGCCACTTTGATGCAGGCGCTCGGCAATCCGCGCCCGGAGGGGAACAATCCCCTCCTCCTCCAGCTCATAGATGGTGCGGAGATACATCTCCGTGGTATCGATCAGGTCGCTCACGTCTCTCCTATTGTCTTCACTCCCGCATCGCGCTGGAACGTGCGAAAGACCCATGACACCCGGTGCAAGATTAGACGATGGGTTCCGACGGGCGCCCTTCGATCTAGTGGGTACAGCGCGATCTTGGGTTGGATGACTGGCATGCCGCTCACTGGTTCATCAGACGCAGCAATCGTTCGGCCTCTGCGGCTATGGCGTCACGAGCCGGACCCAGATACTTTCGGCTATCCACCATCGAGGGGTTGTCGGCCAGCGTCGCGCGAACAGAGTCTGTGAACACATGGTTGAGATGAGTGGCAATGTTGATCTTGGTCATGCCAGCCTGGACTGCCCGTACCAGCTCCTCATCAGGCACGCCCGATGAGCCGTGCAGCACCAGCGGCACGGGTACCGCAGCGTGGAGTGCGCTGATCAGCTCGAGGTCAAGTGCGACGCGACGCTCAGTCATGGCGTGCGAGGTGCCGACAGCAACGGCCAGCGCGTCCACGCCGGTTGCCTCGACAAAGGCCCGCGCCTCTTCCGGCCGGGTTCGCGCTCCGGCGGCGTGGACACCGTCCTTGCCGCCGATTTCACCAAGCTCAGCCTCGGCGTCGAGTCCACCCTCGTGGCAGCGCCGAACGACTGCGGCGGTAGCGGCCACGTTTTCGGCGTACGGCATTGGCGACGCATCGAACATCACCGAGCCAAGACCAAGCGCGATCGCCTCGTCCACCAGACTCGCATCGGTTGCGTGGTCCAGGTGAACGACGACAGGAACGGCAGCGCTACCGGCCAACGTAAGTGTGGCCTGTGCTATTGGCGCTAGCGCGCCGTGGTAGCGCACCGCGTTCTGAGAGATCTGCAGCACGACTGGCGTCCCGGCTGCCTCGGCTGCCGCGGCGAACGCCTCGGCGTGCTCGATGCTGAAGACATTGAACGCTCCCAGACCTACGCCAGAAGCGACCGCCGGAGCTAGCACCTCGGTGAGGCGCGCCAGAGTCACTGATGCTTCATAACACGAGATCGCTGTTGCCCGCGACCACTATGTGCAAAGTCCGTTGACCCGACCCTTCTGCGCGCATACCTTGGTGGGACACGGGAAAGGAGGTGGTCCAAAGAATGAATGACTGTTGGACATGTGAGGTGACGGCCAGCTAGCCGCATCCGACTGTGAACCAACTGGTCGCATGCGGCCGGCTAATCCACAGCCAACACCCGAACCCGCGAGCGCCGGAGTTGTCCGCCCGGCCAACAAGCTTCTGCATTTGACATGACCCGTCACTAAGGGTCTGTTGCAGGTTGTGCGTTGCCAAGCTCGCGGGTTTGTCCATCTCCGAGAACGTGCGAGCTTACGAGTCCTCGATGATCGGGCTCAGCGCCTTGACTGTGTCGATGGTGTCGG
>JAICEV010000317.1 GCA_025923975.1 Propionibacteriaceae bacterium | reverse complement strand
CGCCAGTCGGTGGCCCGTTCGGCGTAGGTGAACTGGTCGAGGTAGTACCCGCCGCAGCGGTCAGCAAGATCGGCCGCCACCGCATAGATCGTCGTCGGATCCTCGACCAGCTTGCATTGTCCGCCGTAGAACTCGATCAGCTCGATCTTCTCCCCGACGGTCGAGGCAGGCATCACAGCCACGAACGGCAGTTTGAGCAGCCGCGCGAAGTAGGCCTCACTCACCGCCGTCGACCCCGAGGAGGCCTCCACGAGTGTGGTGCCCTCATGGATCCAGTTGTTGCAGAGGCCGTAGAGGACCAGCGACCGCGCCAGCCGATGCTTCAGGCTCCCCGTCGGATGTACCGACTCGTCCTTCAAATAGAGATCGATATCCCACTCCGACGGCAGAGGAAACCAGTGCAGGTGAGTATCAGCGCTGCGATTCGCATCGGCTTCCACCTGCCCGATTGCCCACTCCAACCAGGCGCGGTCATCCAGGTCGGCCTGCACCACCAGCACTAAATTACCGGTGCCTAAATTATTGGGGGACGCCCGGCCCGTGTCATGCGCCAGATCGTCCGCCAGCTCATCGGCCGCCGCTGCCCACCAGACTCAGTAAGCCCAATCCGGTATCCGCGGAGGGTTTCGAGCAACGCAGGACGCGACCGAAGACGCAATGCAGACACGCCAGCCCACACCAGTACGTAGATCACACCGACCGGCAGCGGCAGATTGCGCCTTGCCAGCCAGACCCGGTTGCGCGCCTGAAAGCGGTAGAACTCGGCGTGCCTGGTCGGCTGGATTGCCGGGTGGTGCACTTCGATTTCTCCGTCGTAGCGAACATAAAAGCCGCCGTCCCAGACTCGCCAGGCCAGCTCGATGCCCTCATGGGCGTACCAGAACGGCTCCGGCCAGCCACCTGCGAACTCAAAGGCAGCGCGCCGGATTGCGACCGCACCCTCCCAGACGTTCATCGCCGGACTGCTCTGGGTTGGGTCACCGACGCGTACGCGTGGAATCCAGCGCCGCGGGGCTTCTCTGCCGTCAGGATCGACAACCCTCGGCTGGATCATGCCGAGTGTCGGGTCAGCTTCGAACTGCGCCGCCATCCGAGCCAGGATGTCGTCTTCGGGAAGGCAGGCATCATCGTCAAGGAAGAAGAGCAACTCCCCTTCGACCAGGCTCACACCAGCGTTACGGCCGGCCGGAATCCCCAGGTTCTCGGGCAGACTTTTGGCCTTCACCCCGTCCGGCAAGCCCACCGGCTGCCATCCGTTGCCGACCACCACAACATCGACCTCGACGTCACGCTGACTCGTCAGACTGGTCAGGCCGCGCTTCAGATCGTCCGGCCGGTTGCCCATCGTCAAGACGACGACTCCGAACTTCGGCCGCTCTGGTCCTCTCATCGCAGCCGTGACGAGGTCAGTACGGCGACCAGATGACCGACCAGTGTCACGCCCGCTGCGACGACGAGTGCAGCGAGCAGCACCTTCGTCGCCGCTCCATCGGCAAAGAGGTCGATGATCGCGGCAATGAGAACCAGGATGGACAGCTCAACAGAATGGAAAACTCTGTGGAACGGGACCAGGCCTGCCAATCGGCGTGCGGTGCGGAGAAGGCCTCGTCGCGGCGTACGGACCTCTTCTGCATCGCGCATCTGTGAAAAGCCGACGTAGTGCCGCGCTACATGTACCAGGTCGTTTTCCACCTTGTTGAGCGCGATCAACAGCCCGAGCAACAGTCCGGCGCTGATCCAGACTCCGCTGAGCCGCAGTTCGCCGGTGGCACGGACGCCCAGCGCGACGGCAATTCCGCACTCTGCCACGTAATGCCCCACCCGATCGAGGTACACGCCAACTGGCGATGAGGTCTGCCGCCAGCGTGCTACCTCCCCGTCGCAGCAATCCAGCAGCATCTGCAGCTGAACCAAGATCACCGCCAGAATCGCACCGAACAGCGTAGGCCAGCCAGTGGCCACCGCAGCGCCGGCGGCGGCGATGATCATTAGCCAGGTGACACCATTGGCACTGAAGCCGGCTCTCAGCAGGACCCGTGTCAGATAAGGGGAAATGTCTCGCAGATAGGCGTGCGCCACCCAGTGTTCGGCAGCAGCGCGGGTGCGGACGCTAGGAGGCTGGGTCACGTCACGCAGCTGGGCAATGGTCGGGTGGGCAGGTCGCTCGGCACCGACATCGAAACCGGCCGTCACCACCATCTCCCGTGCCAGCTCACAGGTCGGAACCAGGGCGCGGCACCGACGAGTTCACTGGGCATCTCGACAGCCTATCGTCGAGTGTTGTATCGACCCGGGCCAACGACGCATACTCTTCGTTATGGGGCGGTATCTACCGATCATCATCATCGCCTTGCTGATGATCTACTGTGTCGTCGAGGTTGCTCAGGCCCCGCCATACGCCGTCCGCCGGATGCCTCGCTGGCTCTGGGCGACCGCAATTATCTGTCTGCCATTGGCTGGCGCTGTCTGCTGGTTGTTGCTCGGCCGACCCAATGCGGAGTCATTGGGCACCAAGAAAAAACAGCGCCCTACGGCACCAGACGACGACATCGATTTTTTGCGCGGACTTTAGGGTTCGGCCCTGCCTTTGGGCGCTGCCTCAGCTAGCTGAGGATTGTTGGATCTGGTACGCGCGGTCGATCGCATCTTCGAACCGCTTCGTGCTCTGCTGCCCGCTCACATCGCCGAAATAGTGGTACACGAGCCCCCGGAGCTGCTCGCTGGCTGCCGAATCTGGTTGCATTGCATGGATTCTGGCCACCACCTGGCCGGCATCCGCGGCGCCCAGCAGCGGCAGCGCATCCAGCAGCGGCGAGGGTGGACGGTAGGCGCTCGACGCCGGCTCGGTGATCACTAATGGCTTGCCGGTCGGCAGCCAGTCGTAGGCAACCGCCGAGATATCGGTGATGCAGGCATCCGCGAAATCCCACTGCCAGCCGTAACTGTCACGATCAACAAGGTGGCGGTCGCCGGCCTTCGCGAGGAGCGCGCAGATCGTCCGATCTGCTTCGCGATGCCTGATCGAGGCGTACCCGGTGCGCGCGTGCGGTCGGTAAATGATGCGGATGGACGGATCAGCGAGAAGGGCCTCGATGATCGCCACACCATGACTAGCCAGCGACCCGTACGCAATGCTCGGTCGATCACCCTCCCAGGTCGGCGCATACCACACCCGAAGACCCGAATCGCGCGGCCAGGGCGGAGCGCCCGGATAGCTGTGATCGAGCTGCGGCCGCCCGACCGGCAGTGTGCGCTCGTCGGCGTCGAATCCGCGCAGCGCGTTGCCCAGGCGATCACGACCCGCATCGCCGCCTACGAATGTCAGGTCGTACGCCTTGTGCTGGTTGGAGACGCTCCCACCCTTGTCGCTTTCACCGTGCCCTATCTGAATATGTACTGGGTTTGCGAACCGCAGCATGCGGAAGTTCGACTCGATCTGATTGAGGTAGAGCACGACCCGTACGTCATGATCAGTGACCAGCTCTTCGAGTTGGCCGCTGCCGCGAGCAAAAGCGACCGGCAGGCTGCTGCTCTCCAGCACCAGATCTCCCGTGTCCGGGCGATCGACGATCACGAAAACGGGGCGCTGCAGCGCCAGGTGTTCCAGAGGCAACCGCCACTGCTCGATCTGGTAGAAGTTCTCCGGCCCAGTCGCGAAAAAGACTGCAACGGCGGCCTCGGGCAGATCACCCCGGCGACGTGCCCGATCTGCGAATGCCGGACCTGCCAGCCGGTTGCGCACCAGTCTGGCGGCCTGACGCGCGGGACGGATGGTGTCGGCAAGCCGGGTACGCAGGCCGATCATGCGGTACTGGACCGGCTCGAAGGCGGGGTCCGACTAGACGGCAGACTCGGTGCGATCGCCACTCCACTCCGTGTGATAGGTGCCTTCTTTGTCCACCCGCTGGTAGGTGTGAGCGCCGAAGAAGTCCCGCTGCGCCTGGATCAGGGCAGCCGGTAGCCGCTCTGCACGAATGCCGTCGTAGTAGGCCAGCGAGGAGGAGAAGGCAGGCGTTGGGATGCCGTTCTCCGCCGCCCCTACCACCACTCGCCGCCATGCTCCCAGGCTGTTACCGACAGCTTCAGTGAAGTAGTCGTCGGCGAGCAGCAGCGGCAGGTCGGGATTGCGCTCATACGCTTCGGTGATTCGATTCAGGAAACGCGCACGGATAATGCAGCCGCCACGCCAGATCCTGGCCATGGCCCCGCGATCTATGTTCCAGTCGTACTCAGCGCTGGCTGCCGCGATCTGGTCGAAGCCCTGGGAATAGGCCACAACCTTGGAAGCGTAGAGAGCCTGCCGGACGTCCTCCACGAACTCATCCCGATTGGCGACACTCCACTCCTCCGCTCCCCCAGGAAGCTTGGCCTGAGCAGTCTCTCGTTGCGGGACGGATCCGGACAACGCACGGGCCATGGTGGCTTCTGCGATGCCGGTGATCGGCACACCAAGATCAAGAGCGTTCTGTACGGTCCAGCGGCCAGTGCCCTTCTGCTCCGCTCGATCCAACACGATGTCGACGAATGGCTTGCCGGT
>JAICEV010000316.1 GCA_025923975.1 Propionibacteriaceae bacterium | reverse complement strand
TGGATCGACACACCAGACGGCACCCTCTGGGCGCCCGGCGATTCACGGCTCATCCCCGACCATCACCTACGCATGCCCACCGCCGATGCCATGCTGTTCGACTTCTCCGACAGCGAGTGGCACTTCGGACTCGACGGGGCGATCGCGATGGCGAACGCCTACCCACTCACCCCGTTGCTGCTGTACCACTGGGGCAGCGTGGATGCTCCCGACTTTCCGCCGTTCAACGCCGACCCGGCCTCATTGCCGGACCGGGTGGAAAATCCGGAACGCATTCAGGTCCTGGCGCCGGGCGAGCTATTCGTGCTGCGGCGACTGCAAGGCTGATCAGACGGCCCCGAATCTCAGTCGCCGAAGACTTCTTTCGCCAAGCGGTCAGTCGTCCTTATCCCAAGTTCCGGGGACAGCCAGAAGTACTGGTGAACGTGTGCCCCCCTGTGTGCCCTCGCCTTGAGACACCGGCACCTGCCATGCATCATGATCAACTCGGGGGGCGTACGGGACTCACGACGCCGCAAACCCGTGCCAGACGTCGACTGACACCGAGTACCGCTGTTTCAGCGTTGTGCCTTGTCAGGTCATGAATTGACGGCTACTCGCTGTCGTCTCTTGGCATGCTCTGAAGGCCTAAATCGGCCTGATAAGGCGGAGGTCAGTGGTCCAAGTCCACTTAGGCCCACCCATCTGACCAGGTGATTCATCAGTTGTCCGACCCTCCGTAGTGCGTCTGAGTAACAAACTGAGTAACACCACGCGGCCACAATCATGCTCCGAACAGCCGATCCATGACCGTGGACCCGGTCTGATGACTGGCTTGAGCTTGTGCCGGTAAACCAGTTCAGTAACCGTCGTTCCACTGTGGCCAACCAGCTGCGAGATCTCCTCCAGCGGCACGCCCGCGTTACGAACGTCCGGGCTACATCGTCAGCTCCGGCGCCGACACACGTCCCGGCTGGCTCCCTCGATCTGATCAACGCCATGGCCTGCATCGGATAGTCCGGAACATCGGTTCGCGGACTTGGAAAACGGGTGAATGGATCCCCGGGCGCAATCGGCCGCGTCAGTCGATTGCGCACGAGGGTATGCAGCGCGAGTTACGGAGTCAGGACACCAGCTGTCTTCGCTGCTCCGATGGTGATTGCCGATGGGTTGAAACCTTTGGCGATCAGCCAGATGCCGAAGAATATTTCAAATAGACCGCCGTGCGCCAGTGTTTTGCCTCGTCAAGGCGCACTTCTTCGATTGGATGCGGTCGCACAATCCGCGCACAAAGTCAGTTGACAGCAACGTTGACAGCAACGCGGTTCAGTTCGGCTGGACGAAGACACGATCCATGGCGTCCGCGGCCTCCCGTAGCGCAGTCGGCATCACGTGGGAATAGAGGTCAGTGGTCATGGCGAGATGCGAGTGCCCGAGGATCTCCATTTCCCTTACGCCCCTGAAACACCTTTGTACAAAGCAAGATCATTAGCTCAATCAAGGGACGCATGGCGCAAGCGGCGGCCGGACCACACTGGAGATCGACGCAGTGTCCAGCCGCTGCACCATCCACACTGCTCATGCGCAACGAGCATTATCCCTCGCAGGCCGAGATGTAGTCCTCCATGAGGCTCTCCACCGCAGCCATGGCAAGGCTGCGCGCGGTAGGGGCAAGGCGCCCGTTGCGAACGGATTCGTAACGCGCACCGAGATATTGGCCGATCAGGGTCTCTGGCAGCTCGGTGTCGCCCAGAACCTCGAATAGCCGCGCCACGGCCGCGTCAGCCTCCGGCTGTGGCCAGTAGTAGCGCATGCGGTCGCTGTACGAAAAATGCCGCTGCAAGGCCAGCTCGGCAGTACTGCCGTGGTAGTACTTGGCCCAGTTCTCCGGTGAGGCCATCATGATCCGCTCCATGGTCGCGCGCAGAGTCTCGTCCCGCCGGGCGGGAAAAAGCTCCTCTGCGATCGCGTCGAGGCCGTAGAGGGCCTCCCGCAGAACGAAGGTCAGGCCTGGCCCAACCTTGAGGATGGCAAAGCCGTCCCGCACTAGATCGGTCAAGTTGGCTCGGGTCTGGTAGTCGGTGGAGTGCGCTTCGAAGACTAGGCCGGGCATGTCCTTCAGCGTGGCGCTCAGGGCCTCGGCTTTGCTGCTGTTGTAGTCGACCACATTATGGCTGCCGAATTCCACGCCCGGCTGAACGACGGCGGCAATCACTCTCGTGAAGGCGTCCGACTGTCCCGCCTGCGCAAAGGCTGTTTGGTGAACTTGGACGGTACGGAGTGCGTCCTCCGGGGTGGTCAGCTCCAGCTCGTCGAGTGCATGCATGGCCCCGCCGGGAATCGGAACCTCGGTACCGATGACATAGACCGGCTTGGGAGCGTCTCCGCCAGGCAGAGCGGATTCTGCTGCAGCGGCTAGTCGTGCGGCGCGGGAAGCGGTCTCCTCGTCCTTCAGCGTTACCGGCTCGCCCTGGCAGCCCATGGAGCAGTCGAGGTGCAGCTTGCTGAATCCCGCAGCTGCGAAGGAGCTGATCATGACTTCGGCCTTCTCCATCGCCGCTTCGGCAGGAAGGCTCTTCCAAGGGTTTGGGCCAAGGTGATCGCCGCCGAGGATGATGCGCTCGGTGGGGAAGCCGTTTTCGGCCGCGATCTGCTCGACGAAGCTCCGGAAGTCCTTCGGGGTCATGCCCGTGTAGCCGCCATCTTGGTTGACCTGGTTGCAGGTCGCCTCGATCAGCAGCGGCAGTTGCGTGGGCAGCGTGGTGCGCATCGATGCCTCAAGCACCATGGGATGCGCCGAGCAGACTGAGGGGATGCCCGACGGGCCGGCTCGGTCGAGCCACGTCGCGATGTCGTGCAGCGGGTTCTGGGTCATGTGATCATCCTTCCGACTGCCCAAGCAGGGCATCGAGTTCGTCTCGGGTGGCGGCGCCCTCCATCGGCCCGACCTTGGTGACCGCGTTGGCGCCGGCGGCATTGGCGTAGCGAAGTGCGGTTTCGGGCGAAGCGCCTGCCAGCCAGAAACTGACGAAGGCGCCTCCGAAGCAGTCACCGGCGCCGGTCGGATCGACTTCGTCCGTCGAGAGAGGGGCGACGTCGGTGCGGCCGGCCCGATTGAAGTGGCTTGCTCCCTGGTTTCCGCGCTTGATCACGATGTCGCCGACGCCGCGGTCCAGAAGTTCCTTGACCGCTGCGGCCTCGTCGTCTGCCTCGGTGAAGAGATAGATTTCCTCGCCCGACGGCAAGAAAAGGTTGGTCTGGGCAAGAACCTCGTCTAGGGCCTCACGCAGACCCGGTGTATTCAGGATCTCGGGCCGCAGGTTGGGATCGAAGCTCAACGTTCCACCTCGCGCAGTGATGCGCGCGACGGCCACGCGTGCCACCTGCGAAAGGCCGGGTGCGGAGAGTGCGGTGCCCATGACATGGATGTGGTCGCAGCTTTCCATGAGAGCCTCGGCGTCGGGCGTGAGAGTAAGCTTGCCGGTCGCGCTGTGGGCGATGTTGTAGACGAACGCGCGCGAGCCGTCGGGTCGGTAGCGGACGAAGGCCGAGCCTGTGGCCTCGCCCTTCGCCACCTCGATTCCTGAGACGTCGACCCCATCCGCTGTCAGACGATCCAGGTTGAGCCGACCGAAATCGTCGTCGCCAACACGGGAGATGATGGCCGCTGGCGTGCCGAGACGGCCAATCTGGTCGATGAAGATCGCCGGTGCGCCTGAGGGAAACGGACCAACCAGAGGCTGGGGTTCACGGAATCCATCGCCCTTGGTGGTAGCCACGATCTCGACGAGAATTTCGCCGACTGTCAGCACCTTCTTCGACATGGCTCAAAACCTGCCTTCGTCCAGAATGGAAATGCACAACTGCCGAATTCCATTCACCCGCACTTCGATGCCGAGAGTCGCGGGCATGAGGACCGCGACCGGCTCACGGATGGATCAACACCTTGATGTGGTCCCCGCTCATCGATGCCTCGAAAGCTTGCTCAGCCTGCTCCAAGGGGAACTGCCCGGTGATGAAGTCCTCGGCGCGGACCGCGCCTGACTGAATCATCTCGATCGCGGTAGAGAAGTCCTGCGGGACATAGGTCGCACTGCCCTGGATGCGGATTTGCTGGTCCTGCATGATCCGGATCGGTAGCTCGAAGTCGGCAGCAGGGACGCCGACGATGACCACCGTGCCGCCCTTGAGGGCCATCCCGATCGCCGCCAGCGTGGTGGACTGGACCGCAACACAGTCGAAGACGACGTCAGCGCTCTCTCCCAGCGCGGCTCGGACCTGAGCGGTGACATCAGCGGCCATTGCGTCAACGACTGCGTCGGCACCGAGCCGCATGGCCGCCTCGCGCTGGCGGGCAACGGGTCGGTGACGACGACCTTGGAGGCACCGTACCAACGCGCCACCGCGAGCATAAGCAGCCCGATCGTGCCCGCCCCAAGTACGGCGACCGCGCGCCCCTGAAGCGACCCAGCGACGCGGGCCGCATGGACCGGCGTCGACAGCGGCTCGATGAGGGCCGCGTTGAGCTCACTAATGTCATCAGGGATGACGTGCAGCCGA
>JAICEV010000315.1 GCA_025923975.1 Propionibacteriaceae bacterium | reverse complement strand
CCGATGCCAGCGGTCCGGGGAGACTATTCACTGATGGAGACGATCCAGACGGTCGCTCACCACACAGGTCCGCGAGGCGAAGTCGTGTTACGGCGCCGGCTCGGTGACGGGCGCAGTGTTGAAGAGTTGATCATCAACGGCGCATTCGCCATGGACAGCAGCGAGACCTCAACGGAGTCTCGGCTCGGCGAACTGGCGCTGCCGACCGGCCGAGCACGGCGGGTGCTGGTCGGAGGGCTGGGTCTGGGATACACGGTCGCCGCCATCTGCGCCAAAGACGTCGACGTCATCGATGTCGTGGAGATCGAGCAGTGTCTGATCGACTGGGCGCGCCAGGGACTGACAGCGACCTTGGCCGCGGTGGCGTCTGATCCGCGGGTCCGCCTCCATGCCGCAGATGTCCGGCTTCTCCTCGACGGCCTGGGCGATGGGCCGATCGGGCCCTGGGATGCAATCGTGCTCGACGTGGACAATGGGCCAGACTTCCTGATCCATACCGAGAATCGGGCCCTGTACGCCGACGCCGGTCTCAACGCCGCGTACGCGCAGCTGGCTGTTGGCGGCGCTCTGGCGATCTGGTGCCAGGGTCCTGCGCCGACACTGCGAGCTGTACTGGAGCGCATTGCACCCTCGGTACGCGAGCACACCTTCGACGTTTCCCGCGGTGCACGTCGGTTTCCCTACACGATCTATGTGGTTTCCAGACCCGAGGACCAGCTCTCGCGGACTACGCAAGAATGTGCCCATGACACAGCCAGTTGATACGGCCGAACACCGCATCGAGCGCGACACCATGGGAGAGGTACGGGTCCCAGCCAAGGCTTTGTGGAAGGCCCAGACCCAGCGCGCCGTTGAAAACTTTCCGATCTCCGGCATTCCGATCAACTCCGAGCTGATCGCCGCCCTCGGGTTGATCAAAGAGGCAGCTGCCAAGACCAACGCCGCACTGGGGGTCTTAAGCCCGGAGTACACCGACGCGATAGCTCAGGCCGCGAGCGAGGTTGCAGCGAACCAGCATGATGGTGAGTTTCCGCTGGACGTCTTCCAGACCGGGTCAGGCACCTCGAGCAACATGAATGCCAACGAGGTAATCGCTTCGCTCGCCGCAGCCGAGCTGGGCAAGGCTGTGCACCCGAATGATCACGTCAATGCATCACAGTCGAGCAACGACGTCTTCCCCAGCGCCATTCACATTGCGGCGACCTATCACCTGGTCTATACCTTGCTGCCGGCATTGCGTCATCTGGAAGCAGCGCTCAGCCTGAAGGCCACCGAATTCGCTGAAGTGGTCAAGTGTGGTCGCACTCACTTGATGGATGCCACTCCGGTTACCCTCGGCCAGGAGTTCGGCGGCTACGCGGCCCAGATTCGTTATGGCATGGAACGGGTGGAAGCAGCCCTACCGAGAGTCGCTGAGCTGCCGCTTGGCGGAACTGCCGTTGGCACCGGAATCAACACTCCACCAGGCTTCGCTGAATCAGTGATCAACCTGATCGCGGACAAGACAAGCCTGCCGCTGACCGAGGCGCGCAATCATTTCGAAGCGCAAGGCGCCCAGGACGGGCTAGTCGAGGCCTCGGCCGTATTGCGGACAGTCGCGGTCAGCCTCTACAAGATCGCCAACGACTTGCGCTGGATGGGCTCCGGCCCTCGCGCCGGGCTCGGTGAGATCTCGCTACCGGATCTGCAGCCGGGATCCTCGATCATGCCCGGCAAGGTCAATCCGGTGATCTGCGAGGCGACATTGATGGTGTGCGCCCAAGTGATCGGCAACGATGCAGCCGTTGCGTTTGCGGGTGCGAGTGGCCACTTCGAGCTCAACGTGATGCTTCCCGTCATGGCACGCAACCTGCTGGAGTCGATCCAGCTGATGGCCAACGTAAGCCGGCTGCTCGCCGACAAATGCGTGGTAGGCATCCAGGCAAACGTGGAGCACTGCAGACGACTTGCCGAATCCTCACCGTCGATCGTCACGCCGCTGAACCGCTACATCGGCTATGAAAACGCTGCCGCCGTCGCGAAACAGGCGCTCAAGGAAGAAAAGACCATTCGTGAGGTGGTTATCGAGAACGGCTACGTCGCCAACGGCACTCTCACTGAGGAGCAGCTCGATGCGGCTCTCGACGTTCTTGCGATGACTCGTCGGCCGGTTTGAGCGGATACCTCGCCAAGCTCAGGGCAGCTAGTACCAGCCGTTGGCGCGCTTGAAGCTCCATGCCGAACATGGGCTGCCGTAGCGGTCTTTCATGTACTTGACGCCCCAGATGATCTGCGTCGCAGGATTGGTCCGCCAATCACTTCCTTCGCTTGCCATCTTTGAGCCGGGCAGCGCCTGGGGAATGCCGTACGCCCCGGAGCTGGGATTGGTGGCGTTCACTTTCCACATGCTCTCGCGCATGATGACGTTGTTGAAGCAAGAAAACTGGCTGGAGCCGTAACCAAACTTGTTCTTCAAGATCTGACGGGCAATCTCCTTGGGGTCGGTAACACCCGGCTCATAGCCACGATTGGCGAGCGCTCGTGCCCGAGCAGCCTTCTCCTCAGCGGCCTTCTTGGCCGCGGCCGCTATCTCAGCTTTGATCTTGGCGTGTTCGGCGGAGATCGCCTTGCTCTGCTTGCCCAAGGACTTGGCACGCTTGGCCGCTAGTTTCGCAGCGATGACCTTGGCTCTCGTGTATTCCCGATTGGCGCGTGCCTTAGCCGCTGCACGTTCAGCGGCGAGCTGATCATCGGCCGAGGCGGCCGCTGGCGGGGAGATGGCGACGGCGGCCGGTACGGCGATAGCGGACTTCTGTTCCGCGGGGCTGCTCAGTCCAGCAACAGCTGCTGTTGCGACAAACGCTGAGAAGCCAACCCCGACTATGGCATGCTGAGCGAGTCGACGCACGGGGCCAACGATGCCACATGCCGTTATCCAAATGAAATCGTCTCGAGACTTTTCGTATACCTAAATTCGCCCTGGAGCAGGTCAGACAGCGACATCTTCCAACATCTCAGTCACGAGGGCTGCGATCGGCGAGCGCTCAGAGCGATGCAAGGTGACATGGGCGAACAGCGGGTGACCTTTCAACTTTTCGACGACAGCAACCACACCGTCGTGTCGGCCGACCCGCAAGTTATCCCGCTGGGCGACGTCGTGGGTGAGGACCACGCGCGAGCCCTGCCCGATCCGGCTGAGCACGGTAAGCAACACGTTCCGCTCCAGCGATTGTGCCTCGTCCACTACAACGAAGGCGTCGTGCAGTGAGCGACCCCGAATATGAGTGAGAGGCAACACCTCAAGGAGACCGCGTGCCAACACCTCTTCAATGACCACCTTTGTCGTGAGTGCACCTAGGGTGTCGAAGACGGCCTGCGCCCAGGGCGCCATCTTCTCTCCTTCGGTACCCGGCAGGTAGCCGAGCTCCTGGCCGCCTACTGCGTACAGGGGACGGAAGACTACGACCTTGGAGTGCTGCTGGCGTTCCAAGACGGCCTCAAGTCCTGCGCACAGCGCGAGGGCTGACTTCCCGGTACCGGCCCGACCGCCGAGGGAAATGATGCCGATGGAGGGATCCAAGAGCAGATCCAGCGCGACCCGTTGCTCCGCCGACCGGCCGTGAATCCCAAACACATCTCGGTCAGCCTTGATCAACTTCACATCCTTGCTCGGCATGACCCGACCTAGCGCCGATGCGCTGCCGCTGAGCAGGACGACGCCGGTGTGGCACGGCAGGTCTCGAGCCTCGTCCACCTCGACGACCCCCTGGTCGTACAAGCGGTCGATGTCGCCCCCGTTGACCTCAATCTCGCTCATCCCGGTCCATTCGGTTTCGACGGCAAGCTCAGCCCGGTATTCCTCGGCCTTCAGACCGACGGCCGAAGCCTTGACCCTCATGGGGAGATCCTTGGACACGAGCGTCACCGCGCATCCTTCGGCGGCGAGGTTCAGTGCGACCGCGAGAATGCGCGAGTCGTTGTCGCCGAGGCGGAAGCCGTCCGGCAGCGCTGCTGGATCGGTGTGGTTCAGCTCGACGCGAATTGTGCCGCCCAAATTGTTGACCGAAATGGGGGCATCCAGACGCCCGTGAATCAACCGGAGGTCGTCAAGGTGGCGCAGGGCCGTACGGGCGAAGTAGCCGAGTTCGCTGTGGTGACGCTTACCCTCAAGCTCGCTGATGACGACAACCGGAAGCACGACATCGTGCTCGTCGAAACGCCGCATAGCATGCGGGTCGCTCAGCAAGACAGAGGTGTCGATGACGTAGGTGCGACGGCTTGATGAAGAAGACACAGGACTGCCCTTCTTGGGGGCCGTACGCGATCCGCGCCCGGCCCCACTGTTACGTGGATGGCCGGGATGGACGACCCGCTTTGAGCTGCGCGGGTCTGCCGCGCGTCGAGTGACGGTGCATGCATCGCCTCCCAGGCGGACCGCGTATTGCGCTCCGCATCTTGACGGTACGTCGGCAGATGGGTCGAAGGCGAGAGCCACGCCGCTTTTTTTGGGAGCTGCTCGCGCATCGCGCTTGGAACCCGCCGCCGTCGTCGTCTGATACCTCAAGCAGTCGGCTCGAGCAATATGAT
>JAICEV010000314.1 GCA_025923975.1 Propionibacteriaceae bacterium | reverse complement strand
GTCCAGCTCGAACTGTTGATATCGGCGCGTTCCAGATCGCGGAAGACGGCGACCACGAACACACCGGTGTCAGGCGAACCCGCCACCCGCACCGGCACGGTGCCGTAACGCACAGAGCCCTGGGCGGTCTGGACGGTGTCAAGCGCTGCGTGCCTTGAGGCGGCAAGCCTCGCCACCACCTCAGGCTGCTCATCCAGTCGGAGCGGTGGGTCTTGATCGTCGCGGGCGTAGGGACGTCCGTTGACCAAGGCAATCATCGTCTCGTTACGGCCGACGACATTGCGTTCGATGCAAGCCCTGAGCAGGGCGCCCACGTCGGTGAAGGGTCGTCCGGTGACCGGGTCGATACCCGTTGCGGCGAAGGCGGCAACCTCCCTAACCTCTTGGGCCAGGTCCTGGTCGATGCGTTGGTCGAGACGCTGTAGCGCAATGAAATAGCTAATGGTTATCGAGATGCCCAGCGCTACCGCGACGGAGGCCACCAGCGACCCGACTATCCGGACGCGGCCCGAGCGCACTCGAGTCGGCCGCGAGTGTCCCGAAGTCCCCGCCTCACCGTTTCCGTCAGCCAACATATCGATACGTAAGACGCTCCACTTCGAGATCGGTGATGTCGTCATCATCGCCCGACACGCGGGGGTCGGTAGCCCAGTCGAAATATCCATCGCCATTATCGGCGTGCAGCACGACCAATAGCCGGGTCGTGGTAGTGATCGGTTCGTCGAGCGTAACGAGAAGGGACCGCTCATCGGTGGATCGGGCGATCGGGGACGAACCCAGCAGCCGGTTGCTGTCGAGCGCGCAGACTGCAACGAATCCGTCGGTCAGGGCGAGCTGCACCTCATCGACGATCACGCTACGACCATCGCCCGTTTGGCCGTCAACATCAAGATCAGCATGATCATCGCGAAATGGGGCCGGGACGGCGGGCGTGGATTGTTGGGAGTCCTGGCTGGGCCCGCAGGCGGCAGCTACGTCATTGGAGTCGTCGTCGGTTGGTCTGGAGTCGTTGTCATTCGGTGCTGCGTGATCAACTCGGCCGGATCCCGGAGTGACTACACCCGGTTCGAGGACTATGGGATCAGGACCAAGACCGCATCCGGCTAAAGAAAACACCCCACACCACACGAGGGACAGGGCCATGATGGGCCATTTGGTTCTCATGATCTCATTCCACGATCGCTGACCTGGCTCTTATCACCCCGGAAACTTTTGGGGGAGGCTGGGACGTCAATCTTCAGATAGCGAAGCGGAGCACTTCTGGCGCCGTACGCGTGATCCTACGCATATCTGTGCCTCGCCCACAACTGACTTAGCTTCCCCTCCTCGGCACGGAGGAGCAACTTGTCACCGTCCGGACGGTTGATCAATAAGGTTGGTACCGACGGTCCTGCATTGTGAGTTCGTGCCGGACTAGCTGGTGTGTACCGGGAGGCTGCTTGCGGGGTCCGAGTTCCTGCCAGACTTCTGACTCGTCCAGGAAGTACGACTGACCACCTTCGTACCTGCCAGTTGCGGTGTGGGTCCAGATTTCCTCGCGGTAGCGCCCGCTCAGCGCGATGCCGAATAGCAGTTCCGCAGTGGCGGCTAGGGAATGAGCCGCTTGATCACCTTCCGGGCATTCCACGACGCCGTGTTCACCGATGCGAACGAGCATGGTGGTGCGGTCACTCTGAAGGAATCCAATGCTGAATAGGGCCGCATCGCTGCGAAAGGGAATGACCAGGATCTCGTTGGGCCAATAATCGTCAGCGTTTGGGTAAGGGGCAACGAAGGCGCATCCGGGACGGTGCTGGGCGGCCATGGATCGGAAGCGCAGCACCAAGTGGGTGTGAAGCGCTGCCAGCTCCTCGGCTGTATAAAGAGGCCCAGGTCCGACAGCCTCTTCGGACCATGCACTGGACACCGGTGACACCTGTGTCGTCATGAGCTGATTCAGGCACATCAACGTGGGACTCAGCCTGCTGTGCAGATGAGAAATCTCTCATGTTTCGGGCCTTACACACGGTCCCGTGGCCCCGGCACGACCCTGCCGCGACGGTCCCGGCCGGCGTAACGGATTCGCCGAAATGGCCCCACTGCCAGGGTCATGAACAGCGTCTGGCAAAGCTTATTTAGTGGTACTAAGTTATCCGGATCTGAGACCGCGGCTTTATTACACGGTGTAAAAAAAATTTACGATGTAAAACTCGGTGTCGTTCTTACAGCGTTAACGGGCTCGCCAGCGCCTGTTAAGGCGTGCTTAACTGGTACTTCAAGCTTTTTTACAGCACGACCTCTGACTGATCAATTGACGAGCGGGGGAATGTGACAATTCTGGTAACTGGCTCCGCCGGCTTCATCGGCAGTCACCTATGCGCTGCATTGCTCCAGCGAGGTCATGTCGTCGTAGGGGTCGACGCCTTCACCGACTTTTATGATCCGCAGGTCAAGCGCGCCAACATTGCATCACTCAGTTTGGATCCACATTTCACGCTAATTGAGGTCGACCTGGGGGCCGCCGACCTCGACACCCTGCTCGTCGGGGTCGAGACCATCGTGCATCTCGCCGGAGACCCCGGGGTGTCTACGTCGTGGGGCCAGTCGTTCGACCGGTACGTCCAGAGGAACATTCTCATAACACAGCAATTGCTCGAAGCGGCATGTCGACAGGGAGTGCAACGGTTCGTTTTCGCCTCGAGTTCGTCGGTCTACGGCTCTGGCGCGGGCGGCCTCCAAGCGCGGAATGAGCCGCGTCCCACAAGCCCATACGGCGTGACAAAGCTCGCCGCCGAGAAACTCGTAGGAGCATATGAGCATTCGTCGGACCTCAAGACCGTCTCGCTTCGATATTTCTCGGTTTATGGTCCACGCCAACGACCAGATATGGCGGCGCATCGATTCATCGAGGCAATGCTGGACGACCGACCGGTTGAGGTGTTCGGCGACGGGCGGCAAGTCCGAGATTTCACCTACGTCTGCGACATCGTCGACGCCACCGTGAACGCCATTCACGCCGACCTCCCGACCGCCGCCGTCCTCGACGTGGCCAGCGGTCAACCAGTAGATGTCTCGACGTTGATCTTCCATCTGAGATCTTTGCTACGTCCCGACGTGGAATTGAAGCATCACGAAGAGCGCCGCGGAGATGTGGCACGCACGGCAGGTCGGATCACGGCGGCGCAGCGTCACCTTGGCTGGCGACCGACCATTGATCTACGGACTGGTCTTGAATACCAGATTGAGTGGCACCGGCAACGCCGGAATCTGGTTCAGGCACAGGTACTTCCCCAACCGGTGATCATGGCCGCTGGCCAGGCCGAGCGATGACTGGAAGGGGTACGGCCGGGCCACGTCTGCTTGTGTATTCGCAAGATGGACTGGGCCTGGGACATCTCCGCCGCACGACGCTGCTGGTGTCGGAGTTCCTCACCGCTCTGCCCAACGCCAGCGCCTTGACGATTTCGGACTCCCCGCTTGGCCAATTCTTCTCCTCTGCCGACGGGCACGATTACCTCAAGCTGCCATCGATTCACAAAGCCGCTCCTGGCCACTGGAACGCGGTCTCGCTGGTACTGCCAGTCGCAGACGTTTTCGCTATACGCCGAGAGATCATTCGCAGTGTTGCGCTCACTTATCGCCCAGATGTCGTGCTGGTCGACCACATGCCCCACGGCGCGATGGGCGAGTTGGTTCCAACCCTTGAGGCACTTTCACGATTGCCGGTCCGGGTGGTCTTGGGTCTGCGAGACATCCTCGATGCTCCCGAGGTCGTCCGGGACCGCTGGCAGCTCGAAGGCGCGTTCGATGCTGTCGAACAGCATTACGACGAAGTCCTGGTCTATGGCTCGCAAGACGTCTTCGACGTGGCCGCGCAGTACTCGTGGCCGGCAACCATCAGCAAGCGTCTCCGATATTGCGGCTACGTGACGGCAGCCGATTCCCCCAATTCCTCCGGCGGACTTCGCACGCGCTATCTGCGACGACGGCCGGATAGCGACCTCATCGTGGCGATAGCCGGCGGCGGCGCCGACGGCTACCGTCTGTTCGACACGCTGCTCGACGCAGTGCCCGGTCTGGTGTCGCAGCGGCCCTGCTCCATCGTCATCGTCACCGGCCCGCTGATGCCCGCGCCCGAGGGCCTCGACCTGATGCGTCGCGCTCGGGGGTTGCCGGTGCATGTCCTTCGGTCGGTGAGCGACACCCGTCGTTATCTGCGGGCGGCCGATCTGGTCATAGCCATGGCCGGATACAACACCAGTGTTGAGTCACTCGGCGCTGCGCGACGGGCGCTGCTCGTTCCCCGGCCGGGTCCCAGTGCCGAGCAGCAGATGCGAGCTCGGCTGTTCGCCGAGCGCGGCTGGGTCGGCTGGTTACCGCCCGCACAGCTGTCACCTGAGACCTTGCAACAGGCCATAGCCAAGGCGTTGACGATGCCGGCCACTGCACCGGCCTCTGTTCCGGATCTCAACGGGCGCATCGAAGCTGTCAGATACCTGAACGCAGCTGTCGAGCAACGCCCGTCGCTGCCTACACCCGACCTGGTTCCGGCTCTGGTTGGACCGCAGCTGATCGAAAGCTAGCGATGTTGGAGTCG
>JAICEV010000313.1 GCA_025923975.1 Propionibacteriaceae bacterium | reverse complement strand
GAGGGCGGTACTTTCACCACGAGCTTGGGCGAGCTGCAATGTCATGATGGCTTCCACCAGCCGCTGTTGGGCCCCGTCGTGAAGGTCGCGTACGACCTGGCGGCGCTGCTCGTCGGCGGCCTCCACGATCCGTGTCCGCGATGCAAGTAGTTCGGTTTGAGTGGTGGCGTTGGAGATCGCGGTAGCGATCAGCTCGGCAAAGGATGACAGTCGCTGTTCAAGGCCGGCTGGCAGCGGCTCAGGATCGTCGGTCCCCGCGATTAGCGCCCCCCAGACTCGGCCATCGACGACTACCGGCGCGCCGACCTCAGAAACCACGCCGCGTTTTCGCAATAGCGCCGCTAGGTCCCCCGACGCTCCGTCGTAGCTGTCGAAACGTCCCGGTGCCGCGGTATCGCGGACGAGCACGTTGATGCTGTCCCCCGCCAATGGGAGGCGGGTACCGGTCTGTAGATGGACGTCGTGGATGCTCCAGCCAGCCATGGTGAGGTTGAAGTTGTCGCTGGTGAACTGCGCGAGATTGACGCTGCTGACATCAAACAACCGGCCGGTCTCTTGGCAAACCGCATCAAACACAACCGCCGGCTGTGCGCCCTCCGCCACTAGCGTGGCCAGCCGCCGCAGCGCAGACTGCTCGTCGGCGAGTCGATGCAGCTCTTCCCTCGCCTGGGTATTGGCGATCGCGGTAGCGAGGAGCTCGGTGAACTGGGTGAGCCGGGTCTCGGCATCACCCGGCAGCCGGACCGTAGGCCCGCCTCCGGCTGAAACGACGCCCCAGACCCGGCCATCTACGACAATGGGTGCTCCAACGCCGGTGTGGACGCCGGCCTCACGAGCAGCGTCGCCGATCTTTCCAGGCACATCGGCGTAGTTATCGATTCGAGCCGGACGCTCGGTGCGTCGGACGAGAGCGGTCAGGCTGGGGCCATCCAACGACCAGTTAGTGCCAGGCTGGAACGGATGCTCGCCGGTGGCGCCGATGACGGTCGCGGTCCCGTCGGGCTCATAGCGGCACATCTCCACCAATGGCAAATCCAGGACTTGTGCCACCTCTCGCGCTACCGCGGCGAACACGTCCTCTGGCGTGGCTCCTTTGGCAACGAGCGTCGCAACTCGGCGCAGCGCCGCCTGTTCGTCGGCCAGCCGGCGAAGATCCTGCCGCGCCTGAGTCGTGGAGATCGCCGTCGCCACCAGCTCAGTGAACCCAGCCAGACGGTCCTCGGTGCCCGGCGGCAGCTCGGGGTCATCCGAGCCGGTGGCCATTACGCCCCAAACCTTCCCCTCGACAATGATCGGGGCACCCACACCGCAACCGATGAATATGTCGCGCACGGCTTCGGCGATGCCGTCTGCCAGATCGGCGAAGTCGTCAATCCGCGCCGGCCTCCCGGTCCTTAAAACCACCGCCGCAAGCTTTCGGGAAGCGAGCCGCCACGATGTGCTGGCTTGGAACGAAGGCGCCGGCTGGCTCCAAACGCCAATCACGGTAGCCGTCCCGTCGGCTTCATAGCGCGACATCTCCACCAGCGGCAGGCTCAACACATGCGCTACCTCCCTGGCCACGCTGGCGAACACCTCGACTGAATCCGCCCCGCCGGCCACCAACGCCGCTACCCGCCGCAGCGAGGACTGCTCCTCGCCCAGGCGCACGTCTCGCTCCCGCAGCTCCTCCTCCGCCCGCAACCGGGACTCAATGTCATTGAAGGCCACGACCGCGCCCCGACCCTGCGACATCTCGATCGGGCCGGAAACATAGGAGACTGGGAACATCGATCCATCGCGGCGAAAGAACCAGTCCAAATCCCGGGCGACCGTCGCCCCCGACGTCCGCGGAAGCAGCATCGGACATTCGGAAGCCGGATACGGCGTACCATCCGGATGCCGATAGTGGATCGTCTCGTGGCTGTTCCGGCCGATCAGGTCGTCCGGATTCTCGTAGCCCAGCACGGCAACGGCGGCTGGGTTCGCGAATCGAATCAGCCCTTTAGGATCAACCACCCACACCGGCTGCGCGATAGTCCGCAGGACAGCACTGAGGAAGTCCCCGGCACCGACGCCCAAGCCACCAAGATCGGTCACTGAATCGGTCAACTCGGCCTCCGAAAGCATCCGAGTTACGCATAGCGTCACGGATCACTTGATCAAGTACAGCCAATCGCGAGTCGAGTCAAGCAGCAAGACCAACGCCTCGAGGATTGTGGGGTTTGCTCCATGGAATGCAAAGCTGCCGCGTACCAGGCTGTGTGGGTGGTGATGCGGATTCTGGTTGTCGATGACAATCAACACTTCCGACGACATGTGGGTGAGCTGCTCATGCTGGGAGGCCTGGAGGTCGTCGACGCGGCAGCGGACGGGCAGGACGCGCTCGCTGCCGTCGTCCGCGCCTGTCCGGACGGGGTGCTGCTTGACATCAATCTGCCGGGGCGCGACGGCTACGCGGTGGCCGCTTCGCTTGCCGCAATCTGCCCGGCCGCCAAGATCGTGCTGACCTCCTCCGATGTCGACGAGGTCCCGGCTGCGGTCCTGCTCGAGTGTGGCTCTACGGCGTTTGTACCCAAGACTGACCTCGCGACCCTCAATCTTCGGTGGCTCTTCGGGGGAGGCTTCGGTCACCTGAACGAGTGAGACGCGGGCAGGCCTCACCAGCATGAGCGGCGCGCGCCTGGGCCGCGACTGGAGCCACTCGTCCATGATCGCTGGCCTTGGAGTCGGATCTAGTTCCCGCCGTCATCTGTCGCATAACGTGGCGACGTGGACACGCCGGGACAGACGCGCGTGGTGGTGGGCGAAGACCAACCCATCGTCCGAGAAGGCATTGTGCACATTCTCCAGGACGGCGGGTTCGAGGTGGTTGCGACCGCGGGGGACGCCCAGGAGTTGGTCCGCAAGGTGCGCACATACCGTCCAGATGTCGTGGTCACCGACATCCAGATGCCACCGGACCACACCGACGACGGACTTCGCGCGGCACTGGAGATCCGCGCCGCACAACCGAGCGTTGGGATTCTGATCCTCTCGCAATTCCTCGAGGACCGATACGCGTTCGACCTCGTCGCCGACGGCGCGCAAGGCGTCGGCTATCTGCTCAAGGAGAAGGTCGGCGATTTGCGGATGTTTACCGATGCCGTACGCCGGGTCGCGTCCGGTGGCTCCGCGCTCGATCCAGATGTGGTTGCCCGGCTGATCGGCCGTCCCCGTCGTAACAGCCCGCTCGACCAGCTAACCAAACGGGAGCGGGAAGTTCTGTCACTGATCGCCGAAGGCCGCTCCAACGCCGGTGTGGCCGAAGAACTCGTGATCACGATCGCGGCTGTGGAACGGCATGTGACCAGCATCTTCGACAAGCTCGGGCTGCGACAATCACCCGAGCAGCATCGGCGGGTGGTGGCGGTCCTCACCTACCTCCGCGCCTGATCGGACTCCGTTGAACAGTCGGCGTAACTCTTTCAGACCTCGGGTTAACCCGATGCCGGCTGCGCACGATCCCTAGGTCAAGACTGCAGGTCGCTCAATCGACCGGCTCATCCTTCAGCACCAGGCTGGCAGAGAACTCGGAAAACCGAGGCTCAAGAACTTCCCAACAGGAGCAAGGAGTAGCCATGGCAACCAACGCCCTATCGCTTTCGGAACGTCGCGAGCTCGCGAGCCGCAGCAGCGATGATCTTGAGGTCACGCTGTGGTGGGATCCGCGGATCAACGCCGTCGCGGTCTCAGTTTGGGACTGGAAGCGTGACACCCACTTCGAGCTGGCGGCGGATCGTGATCGCGCACTCGACGTCTTCTATCACCCGTTCAGCTACACCCCTCGCCATCGACTCGATGACGCGATGGCAGGAGCCCTGTGATGTCCGCCCCTTCTACGACGTCATCGAGGCGCAGCGCGCCCCCACAGGAGGAGATTGTCCCCGGTAGCGGATCGGTCGTCTGGCGCCACGTGATCGGCTTCGTGGTACTGGCCTACGGCTTGGCCTGGGCAATCTGGGCGGCCCTGCTCGGCCCGACGATCAAGGTGGCCTTGCAGGACGGCCGCACCCCAGAACACTTCACCGCGACAGCAGCCGTAACGCTCGGCATGTACGCACCCGCGCTGGCCGCCGTCCTCATGCGACTGTTCATCAACAAGGAAGGCCTCCGTCGGGCGCTGGGACCGCTGCCAAGCCTCAAGATTGGGCTTGCCGCGGTGCTCCTTCCCTTAGCGCTCGTCCTGATCTTGATCGCAATCGTGACGATGATCAACGTCGGAGAGCCAACACCTGGAAAACCGACGGGCAGCCTGCTGGCGATCTTGACCTTCGTCGGCGTACCCATCGGTACGCTGCTGGCCTTCGGTGAGGAGTTTGGCTGGCGGGGGTACCGGCTGCCCAGGCTTCTGCCACTGGGTGAGGTCAAGGCCGCGCTTATTGTCGGTCTGATCTGGGGACCATGGCATCTCCCCGTGCTCATTGTCGGCCTGAACTATCCAGGACAGCCGATCATCGCCGTCCTAGCAGTCTTCCTGCTGTCGGCGACGCTGCTGTCATTTCTCCACACCCGTTTCTATGTGGCAACCGGATACAGCCTCATCGCAGTCGCACTGCTGCACGGATCG
>JAICEV010000312.1 GCA_025923975.1 Propionibacteriaceae bacterium | reverse complement strand
TTATTGAGCGCCTGGACGTCCTTAATGAAAGACGACTTGGACTGCACAGTCTGCGAGAAGTTGACCTTCCCCGTCGCGTCGCCGACCGCGAACGCCGCGAGTACCAGGTTGTATGCGGGCGGAACATCACGCAACTTCAGCGAGGGCTCTCCCCAACTTTGCCAGTATCCTGCAACGACTCGGCGAGGCAGACGGTCGTCGGCGGCTTGGCCTCCGGCGCCGGGTTGAGGTGCCGCCGGTACTGCTGTACGCGCCCGAGAAATGAGCGGCCCGGAATCGGCTGGGAAGACCAGCGCGGTGACCAGAATCGCTACCGCCGCGCCGGCCACCATCGACGGCCATACCAGCAGCGCTCCTCTCTGACGCGTGTCATCGGTTGGCTTATCGGGCCGGCTGGCAAACGGGATGAGCCTCGGGCTACGGCCGATAGCCAGGTCCTCCAACCAGCCCAGAAACACCACCGGCACCAAGATCAACGCGAGCGCCACGACGACCTGCTGGCTAACGGCCTCTGCATCACTCCGCGGGCTGGAGGCATATCGAGTCAGTAAGGCCGCCGAGATCCAAAATGCCGGGAAGCTCCACAGGTAAATCGTCAGCGCACGGCCCTGGACGCCAGCCAGAGCAGTGCGGACCCATGAGGAGCGCGGCCGCGAGGTGGCGCCAGAGATGGCAGGGCTATCCAGCCGCAACAGCAAGATCACCACACCGGCACCCCAAACGGAGCTGGCGACTGGTAGGCCAGCAAGGTGGGCCGCCGTGACGTCTCCGGCCCGCAGCATCCCGGCCAACCCGGCGCCCATCAAGATCAAAGACAGCAGAATCACAGCTGGCCACGACATCGTCTTGATGCGGTTGTCGTGGTGGGCACAACCGATCATCCAGTACCCGCCGAAGAGCGCGAAGGTCAACAAGACTTCACCAACGCGGCTACTCGGGCTCCAGATCCCGGATAAAGCCAGCGCTAACCCCAGAGCAGGGAAGGCGGCGGTGCGTAGCGGCCATCTTCGGAAACACCACAGCAGGGGTGGGCTGATCAGAACCAGCCACAGGTAGGCCGGCACGAACCAGAGCGAGCCCGTCCACGCGGTGCCCCAAGCGCTGCTTGGCGGCTCGAACAGGGGTACAACCCACAACAGCATCGACCGCCAGCTGGGCGCCGATCCAACGCCAGGTCCGGCGCCGACAGCCGCGCCGTACCAGACCATGAGCGGAACGGCGACGGCGGCCAGACCCCAAACGGGCAGCACGACGCGGCGCACGCGCTTCGCCAGCACCGTCCATGGGAAGGCTGCGGAACGGTCCAGCGAGGCCGCTAGAAGCACGCCCGCGACGGTAAAGGTGAGCGCCGCGAACGGGATCGCGATCGGCGTCCAATTCCAGCCGAACCACTGGTAGATGATCACGCCGATCAGCGCAACTAGGCGTAATAGATCGAGGTAGGCGGCGCGGTGGGTGGTAGCCTCGCCGGTCTCGACCTCGGTGAGCTGGGTCATCGTTCAGTCATTCCTACGGTTGCGACCGCCGGCTGAGCGGGCTGCGGAACCGTCGCCAAACCGGTGTCAAGGGTTCCGGTGCGGGCAAGCTTGTTCCAACCCGCGCGGACGCCGCGTACCGCCATGTAAACGGCCGTATAGAGCAGGTACGCCCGCAGCGGCTCGTAAATCACTCGATACACCGGAACCATCCACAGGTGCCGCCACTTCTCTCCCATCAGCACGATGCCAACGGCCGCGATGATCAGGTGAGCCGCAAGGAAAAGCATGAAATAGAACAGCACCACGTCGATGCCCTGCTCCTGAGCTGTCCGGATGCCCATGAAAACGATAAAGGGCAGAAAGACGAGCGGAATGATGATCGCAATGGCGTACTGCGGCAACACGTACCAGCCGAGCAGTCCATAGCGGGACCGGAACAGCAGGTCTCGGTGTTTCCAGATGGCTTGCAGGCTGCCGAATGTCCAGCGGACCCGTTGATTGAGCAGAGCATCGACTGTTTCAGGCGCCTCCGTGTAGGCGAACGCTTCATCATCTTGGGTGACGCGCCAGCCGGCTCGATGCAAAGAAAGGGAGAGGTCGCAGTCCTCGGCGAGCGTGACCTCGGTATAGCCGCCCACCTCTTGGATGGCGGCTTTTCGCCAAGCGGCACAAGCTCCAGGGACGATACTGATGGCGCCCATGACGTCCTGTGCGGCTCGTTCCACGCCGATCTGGGTGAGGTATTCCAACGCTTGCCAGCGGGTCAGAAGATTTCGCCTGCGGTTGCCAACGCGGACTACTCCGGCGACGGCGCCCAGCCGACCTGTCGTGTCTGCAGCAAGATGGCGAACGAGGTGGCCGACAGTGTCGGGCGTCAGCAGGGTGTCGGCATCAAGCGTCACGATGATCTCGCTGCTCACCTTGGCAAGCCCAGCGTTGAGCGCGCCTGCCTTACCCGTGTTCTCCTGGTTGAGGAGATGAACACGGGGATCGCGACGTGCGATTTCCTCGACTCTGGAGGCCGTACCGTCGCTAGACCCGTCGTTGACGACGATCACTTCCGCCAGGGGATATTTCGAGGCCAGCACCGAGCGGAGCGTGCGGTCGATGATCTGCTCTTCGTTGTAGGCAGCCAAAAGGACCGAAACCGACTGGGGATTCTCAGTCGCCGATGGCCAGACAATGCTCTTGCGACGATGTCGTCGAACTGCGGCGATCACACAGTTACCAAGTCCGATTACCACCATGAAAGTGACTGCAATCACGAACAGCGCCCGAAGCAGCACACTTGGCCAGACGAACCACAGCTGAACCAAGTTCAACGTCAGCTTGTCCCAGATCGTGGGTCTCACATCGAAGACGCGGTCGGCCAGCCATGGATTTACATCAGGCATGGTCGTGAAGGTGTAGCCCTGCGACTTCCCGTACGCGATGAGCCTGCGCACGTAGTCGATAGTCATCTCGCGCCCAGTGCCACCGCCATCGTGAAGCAGGACCGTGACGTTTTGTCCGTTCAACTCGGGCAACGGCATCTCGCCCGTCAGCTCGTGTGACGCATAGCGCCAGTCGTCACTGTCGAAGTCGTGGGATGCGACCAGGTAGCCATAGCGCTGGGAGCGCAAGATCCCTTCGATGGCCGCACGAGTCGACTCCTCATCGTCCCCCTCGTACGGCAGCCGGAAGTAGCCCACCTCCTTACCGGTCACCGCCCGAATGACGTGATCGGTAACGGTCAATTCGAGTCGCGCTCGCCAGCTCGAGGTGGTGCTTACGTCTGTGTGGGTGAGGGAGTGATTGGCGACAGCGTGCCCCTCCCGCACCTCGCGCTGAAAAATCTCGGGATTCCGGGCGATCATCGTGCCGGTCGCGAAGAAGGTCGCCGGCACCTTTTCGGCCGATAGCAGATTCAACAGTTCGGGGGTCCACTTCAGGTCTGGACCGTCGTCGAACGTCAGCGAGATGGTGCGTTGTGCAGCATCCGAATACCCGAACCGCTGAATCACGTAGCCGCTTTGCTCGATCCGTTGGGCGTCCGCCGGGGTGAATGTCGCCACTACACCCTCTGTGGCAGGGTCCACGCCGAAGATCTGACCGCGGTCCCGCTGGACCTTGAGCACTCGGACGAGCGGCCCTTCCCCGACCACTGGGACCCGCTTACCGGTCGTGTCGCTCGTCAACGGCGGTCCGAGGTGGGAATTGGTAGCCGAGAGAGCGGGTGTGTCGTTGAGATGGGGGATAGCTATCAAAATTCCGACTAGCAATAAAGCTGCGAGCGCAGCCGTAGCTACCTGGATCTTTTGCCAACGACGCCCGGATGGATCGAGGAATATTACGGGCGACATCGCCTCCCGCGCAGGGTCGGGTAGCTGCCGTCTGAATATCATGCGGAACTCTCGATCAGATTTCGCGTGTGAATTAGTTGGTTACCCCCGTCAGCTACGTATAACCCGTGTACCTGAACGGCGGGTGAACAACCTGGACTCGACTCTGAGCTCCGATCAGTGGCAACGCGCCCTTAGGTGGCTGTGTTCCCGCTGAGAGCGGAGGGCTGGGGCCGTTATGAAGGAGTTATGTACCGGGTGGGCATATGGCTCGCCGCAACGGTCAACGTGACCAGATCGATAGCATCGCTGCAGACGCGATTGATCACGTCCGTGCTGCGTAATACCTGCCGTTCCGCCGCTGGCTTGTCCCGAGCGAGGCGCCGAGATTAGCCTTTTGTCCAATCCTTGTCCAAGGTTGGGCCCGTGAGATGTACACGATCAAGCACGCCGCCGAGATGGTGGGAGTACCAGTCGCAACCCTGCGCGCTTGGCAGCGACGCTATCGCGTTGTCAACCCTGGGCGGTCGGACGCAGGGTACCGGCTGTACCGAGACGATGACATTGCTGTGCTGCGCCGGATGCAAGCTCTGGTGGCGTCTGGCTGGTCACCCAAAGAAGCTTCTAGGGCAGCCGTTGCCGACGAAGCATCACCAACGGAAATGCCAGCTGATCTTGGGCAATACGAGCCGCCAAGGAGCAGGTGGGTTTCGGGCGGCAAAGCGTGGCCGGACTTGGTTGCCGCGGCGACCGCTCTGGACCAGTTCGCCGCTAGTCGGATGCTCGACGAG
>JAICEV010000311.1 GCA_025923975.1 Propionibacteriaceae bacterium | reverse complement strand
GTCCCTGATCGCCTCAAGACTCTGCTCAACGATCGGGTCGCGTTCAGCGTCACCGACCAGCGTCGCGAGGATTGCGGACTTTCCGCCGGTGCTGGCGTAAACGGACGGGACTGCGGTGGCGGCCTCGCTGGCAATGTCGGCGACGGTAACCCTGCCATAGCCACGCTCAACGAACAACCGCGTCGCGGCGGACAGGATTGCGGCCCGGGTGTCAGCGGCAGCCTGATCACGCCTTGGAGACCGATAAGACCTGCTGTCGCCGGAGGCCGCAATTCCCACTTGAGTCCTCCTTCATTCGATATAGTATGCCTATATCTGATATAGAGACACTATAAGCATACGACGCGGGCTGCCGCTCTTTGTGCGCAGCGGAGCTCACCACGGCGCCGCTCGCAGCACTGGTGACGGATTGCTTCTCGACCTCCGCTCGCTCAACGACATCGACATCGGACGCGGTCGGCCGTACGGCTTGGGCGGACACCGGCCTCACTGCCGGAGAGGTCGCTGGGCGCTTGCGCCGCACGGGCTTGCGGTCGGGTTCGGCGACACCGGCACCGTTGGCATTGGCGGACTCACGCTCGGTGGCTGGATTGGCTTCTTGAGCCGGCGGTACGGAATGACCATCGACAACGTCACAGCCGCCGAGATCGTCACCGCCGACGGCCAAGTGCACATGATTGATCACGAGCACGAGCCGGACTTGTTCTGGGCCATCCGTGGCGGCGGCGGCAACTTCGGTGTCGTTACGAGGTTCCGCTACCGCCTGGCCGAGGTTTCCCAGGTGTACGGCGGTCCGCTGATCCTTCCGGTTACCCCCGCCACAATTGCCCAGCTTGCCAGCGCCAGCGCCGAGGCCGACGAAGCACTGACCGTCATTGCCAACGTGATGCCGGCTCCGCCGATGCCCTTCATCCCTTCAGCGGTACAGGGCCAGGTCGTCATCGTTGCGCGGGTCCGCTATGCGGGTGATCTGAACGAGGCGGAGGAAGCGGTGCGGCCGCTGCGGCAGATCGCGGCACCGGTTCTCGACCTGCTGCGGCCCATGCCGTACGCCGCCTTGCTTGACGAGGAAGCACCCTCGAAAGGACAGGTGGTGGCTGTGCGCAATATGTTCATCGACCACCTCGACGAGGCTGAGGGTGCCACCATGCTGGAGCACCTGCGCCGCTCCAACTCTTGGCTGCGGCTGGTGCAGTTCCGCGTGTTGGGTGGTGCGATCAGCCGGATCGCTGCCGATGAGACGGCGTACGCCCACCGCAAGTCCGCGATCATGGTCAACGTCGTCCGAGCTGTTGAAAACGACGAATCGGCAGCCCGGCGCTGGACCGTAGAGCTGGCGGAGGCGCTATACCAAGGTGACGATGGCGCCTATGTCAACTTCTTCGGCCCGGCCGATGCCCATCGCATTCAGGCTGCATATCCCGGGAACACGCTGGCGCGGCTGCGGCGGATCAAGGCCACCTACGATCCAACGAACCTCTTCGCCAATAACGACAACATCACCCCTGTCGCAGGTTCCTAGCTCGGGATGCGGGTGTGTTGGACTTGTGACGTGGCGACCGTTCCCGAGGAAGTCACTCGCTACCTTCAGGCAGTGACGGCGCGGGTCGACGACGTCTTCGGTGATCGCGTGGTGGGGGTCTACACGACCGGATCGATAGCACTCGGGGGCTATCGCCCCGGTCGTAGCGACATCGACCTGATGGCGGTTGTCGGGGGGTCAGAGGATCTCGATCTTCGTCGGCAACTGGTGCGCCAGCTTGATCATCAGGTGCTGGTTTGCCCGGCCGCGGGCTTGGAGTTTGTCCTCTACCCGCTGCTCACTGTAAGCCGGCCAACGCTGGATGCCGGGTACTTGATCAACTTCAACACCGGACACGCGTTGCCGCCGGTAACGAGTTTCGACCCCGGGGACGGACCCGCGTTCTGGTACGCGATCGACCGCGCAATTACCCGTCAGAGCGGTGCATCACTGTACGGACCTCCCGCTCGGCAGCTCTTCGCAGAGCTGCCCTACGAGGATCTCCTTCACATTGTGATCGCCTCTGTGGAGGCGCACAGCGACCCGCAAGAAGGGCACCTTCTCGACAATGCTGTCCTCAACGGCTGCCGCGCCTTGACCTTCGCTTACGATCGCCGTTGGTACGCCAAGATCGATGCTGCCGAGCGAGCCCTGCCAATGGTCGGCGACTTCGCACCGCTGGTTTCGGCCGCCATCGTCTCGTTCGGTTCTGGTCGGCAGCAGTCAACGACACTGAATCCCGACACCGTGCGGGCATTTCTGATCGAGGTGCTCCAGAGATTGCGGAATCAGCCCTCCAGGCCGAGCTGAGCAAACGCGTCCAGCATCAGCGTCTCAGCCAGGCATGCGGCCTCGAAGTCTCCCAGATGCAGCGACTCGTTGGGCCCGTGGGCCCGAGAGTCAGGGTCGCCGACTGCGGTTACCAAGATCGTTGCGTCGGGGAACGCCTTACCGAAGTCACCGACCATCGGGATCGACCCGCCCTGTCCGACGAAGACCGGTTCCACACCGCCCCAGGCTTGGGTGAATGCAGCACGTGCCGCCTCGGCGTACGGGCCAGTGAAGTCGATCACCGACGGCTCAGTGATCTCAGTTTCCGTCACCGTCACTTGAGCACCCCATGGAGCATGATCATTCAGGTGCGCGATCAGCGCGGCCAACGCCTTCTTTGCGTCGTCACCCGGTGCGACCCGAGCGCTGATCTTCGCCCGCGCCACTGGGATCAAGGTGTTTGATGCTTTGTCGACTGGCGTGGCATCGAGGGCGATCACCGAGACCGCCGGTTTGTACCAGATTCGCTCGACAAACGATCCACTGCCTATCCAGTCGACGCCATCCAAGATTCCCGACTCCGCGCGCAGCCGATCCTCCGGATACTCCAGGGCTGGGGCATACGCGGTTGCGAGTCCAGCAACGGCCACGTTGCCCTTGGCATCATGCAGGGTCGCCAGCATGCGGCACAGCGTTGTCAGTGCATCCGGAACCACTCCGCCGTACACCCCGGAATGCAATGCATGGTCCAGCGTGCGAACCTCCACCGTGCACGCGGCGAGTCCACGAAGGGTGGTGGTGAACGCCGGCTCTCCGACCGCCCAATTGCAGGAGTCGGTGATGACGAAAACGTCGGCCGCAAATTCGTCGCGGTGCTCCTCGAGCAACCCGGGCAAACCCACCGACCCGACCTCCTCGTCACCCTCGACAAACACCGTGACACCGACCGGGGGCTTGCCTCCGAATACTCGTAACGCAGCCAGATGAACGCCAAAACCGCCCTTGTCATCGCTGGTGCCCCGGCCAAACAGCCGATCCTCGACTTCCGTCGCCACGAATGGCGGCGTACGCCAGCTGGCCGGCTCGCCCTCGGGCTGAACGTCGTGGTGTGCGTAGAGGCAAACGGTAGGCATACCCTCGGGTGCTGGGAAGTGGCCGATAACGGCTGGCGCTCCCCCATCGGCACGCATGACGCGGACATCGGGGCATCCAAGATCCTCGAGCAGCCTCACGATGCTGCGTGCGCTGCGCTCCACCTCCGCGGCCCTCGCGGGGTCGGCACTCACCGACTCGATGGTGATGAGCGATTTCAGATCGGCGAGGACTCCCGGAATTTGTGTCTGGACCTGGTCGCGCAGAGACATGGCCCGAGCCTACGGTGGACCATTTACTTGGTGGCCGCAACCCAGATTGCCTGATTCGACGTGCGGACGCCTCCCTCGGCGGTCAACAGCGGGGTCCACGCAGCTGTGACCTCCCGCCACACTCGGTCCGCGACCTCGGTTGGTTGGCCGTTCGTCAGCTTTGCGATCGGAGGTGCCACGTCGCGGATCCACTGGGTGAAGTCCTCGGCTGAAGCTGTCTCGTAGATCACTGTCAGTGTTCCGATCTCGGTGTCTCCAAATCCGGCATTTGCCACGAGCTGCGCAAGCATCTTGGTATCCCCAAGCGCGAATGGGCCGGGCCGCCCGGAGGGAGGCGGCGGCACGCTGAGCTCTCTCAAGATGATCGGGATTGGCAACGCGTATTGCACCGCGTCGGGCGGTCCCCACACCGCGGCTGCGAGGCGTCCGCCGCCCTTGAGCGCTGAGTGCAGTCGCTTCAGAGTTCCAGCAACATCGGGCAGATACTGCAGACCTTGACGCGACAGAACTGCATCAAATGTCCCGTCAGGAAACTCCAACGTCTCGGCGTCCGATTCACGGAACTCGACGTTGTCGAGACCCGCGAAACTCGCGCGTTCGCGTCCAAAGGCCAGCAGGTCGGGCGCGATGTCAGTAGCCACGACGTGACCGCCGGGCCTCACGGCCCGAGCGGCGGTTAAGGCCGGCTCGCCGTAGCCGGTGGCCACGTCGAGCACAGCATCTCCCGGCTTGAGGCCAGCAACTTCTACTAGCTTCTTTGACACGACCTGGCCACCGAGCTCCGCTTCGAGTACGTCGTACCATCTTCGCCAGCCCGGTGCAGCAAGTTGCCAATCGGAGCGTTGAGTCTCCTTGAATGCGACCAGGTCGAAGGTCTCGATGGATGTCATGGCTCGTCCTTTCCGGCGGTCTCTTATCGGACGCTACGAACGCATCGAT
>JAICEV010000310.1 GCA_025923975.1 Propionibacteriaceae bacterium | reverse complement strand
TCGCCTTGACGTGCCGCTCAACCCTGATCTGCGCGGCCAGCTGATCCATGTCGGCCCCGGACTCCGCCGCCTCTCTGGTGATGGCGTAGATGTCGATGGTCTCCATAGCACCGTGCAATTGGGCGATCTTCTGCTCCAGCGTCATAGCTTCGACGAGCTTCTCGGCCCGCTCCCGCGGTGACAGGGAGGTGTCCTGCCAGGCGAACATGGTTTCGGACAAGGTCAGATCTCCTTCAGTGGGCAGGACGATTCGGCAGGTGGGGTCGCGTCGCTAGTTTCTGACCGGGAACTTGCCTTCTTCCCGGATGCGTTTGTTCAGTTCCGTCAGGTACTCGTCTTCATCGAAGTCCAGCGAGACATCTTTGCCGGTCCAGCTGGACAGGTGGATGGCGTTGGCCAGGCGTACGCCGTTGATGCCGTCCGAACCCGGTGCGATGAGCGGCGTGCCATCGAGAATGTTCGCGGCGAAGTTCTCCAGGACCCCGGTGTGCTGGGCCCCCCACTTGGACTCGAACTCGATCACCTCAGAGGAGTAGTAGTTCGATGTGTCGAGCTGGCCGGTGAACAGCTTCATGACGTCTTGCATGTCCATGCCCTCGCTGAGCTCTCGCTCAGGCTTCATCAGCCGAGTCACAGTGGCGGTCAAGCTGTTGTCGACCACGATCTTGCCGTTGTCGCCCAGGATCTCGAACCTGTCGGTCCCGATGAGGTCGTGTACGGCGGTGATGAAAACGCCGGTGGCTCCATCACCGTAGTCAATGACCGCTGTCACCTCGTCCTCGACCGCGATGTCGCGGCGGAAACCGTAGGCGACCTTGGCGTACACCGACTGCGGAATCCCGCAGATCCACTGCCACAGGTCTAGCTGGTGTGGCGCTTGGTTGACCAGTACCCCACCACCCTCGCCGCCCCAAGTCGCTCGCCACGCGCTTTGTTCGTAGTAGCCCTGGGGTCGCCACCAGGTGGTGATGATCCAGCTGCTGTGTCGGATGGCGCCGAGCTCACCACTGTCGACGATTTCTTTGATCTTCTGGTAGAGCGGGTTGTTGCGCTGGTTGAACATGATCGCGAACGTCAGTTCCGGTTTGGTCTCCGCGAACGCGTTCAGTTCCTTGACCTGCTTTGTGTAGACGCCGGCAGGCTTCTCCACGAGCGCGTGAACGTTCCGCCTGAGCGCCTCGATGCCCATTTCGGGGTGCAAATAGTGAGGCACGCAGGTGACGACCGCATCCACATCGCCGCTGTCTAGCAGTGCGACGTAGGCGTCGTAGAATGGTACGTCGGGGTACGTCGACTCCACGACCTGGGCCTTCGCCTGGTCCACATCGCAGATGGCACCGATCTCCATGTTCGGCACCATGCCGTCCTGAATGAATCCTGCGTACATCGACCCTTGGGCGCCGAGCCCGATGATGCCGAGCCTCACCTTGTTCGCCATTCGCGACGTCTCCTTACATGGGCGGTTGGAATTGCATTAACGAGTTGAGCCGTGGGCAGTGGCGAACATCGTCGCAACTTCTTGATAGCCGTCGATCAGCGTTGGCACGCTGGCCCGGAGCTGGGCATAGGCGGCCAGATCGGACGCCGACACAGCCACCGCCGCCGCGCTCAAGTCCGGTCCTGATCCGCCAACGGCAACTAGTGCGTCGCTGAGCGTGGAGGCCCCACCGAGGGCGAACCAGCCGTGGGCTGCCGCCCCCAAGGCGGTACCACCGGCCTCGGCCTGAACCGCCATAGGCCGGGCGAGCGTGGCTGCCATCACTTGACGCCAGAGCTCGGAGCGGAAAGGGCCTCCTGTCGCACGGATGGATTCAACCGGGGCAACCGTGTCCAGAGAGTCCACGATCATGGACAGTTGAAGGCAAACACCTTCGAGCGCGGCGCGGATGAAGTGACTGCGGGTGTGGTGAGCGCGGATGCCCAAAAAAGCGCCAGAGATATCTGGATCCCACAGCGGAGCGCGCTCGCTCAGCACGTACGGCAACATCAGCAGTCCATCGCTGCCCGGGGGCGCCTGTGCCGCCAGTTCCAGGACGTCGACATCGGCGTGGCCTTCGGCAACCAGGTCTGGTGCGAACGTCTCACCGGCCCACCGCAGCGTGATGCCGCCATTGCTAATGGCACCACCAATCACCCACACGTCAGTGGTGAGTGCGTAGCAGAACAGCCGTCCTTCAGCATCGGTGCGCGGCTCAGGCACCGCCATCCGAACAGCGCCACTAGTGCCCAGGGATAGACCCGCCACGCCATGAGTGATCGCACCGGTACCGAGGTTGCCGAGCGGACCGTCGGCGGCTCCAACCGCAACCCGCAGATCGGCGGGGAGTCCGACCCGTCGTCCTGCGTCCCCGGTCAGTTTCAGCACGGTGGTGGTCGGCAGCACCGGCGGCAACTGTCCAGCTTTGATCCCGGCCAGGTCCAGCGATTGAGCGTCCCAATCGCGGCTCTTCAGATTGAGCAGCCCAGTCGCTGACGCGCTGGACAGTTCCGTGACCAGTTCGCCGGTGAGGTGGTGCAGCACGTAGGTCTTGAGCCCAGCCCACCAGCGCACCTTGCTTGAGATCTCCGGTTCGTGACGGGTAAACCAGATCAGTTTGAGCAGCGGGCTCATTGGATGCACGGGCGTACCCGTTCGATGCAAGAGCTCACGAGCCAGCCCCCGCGTGCGAAGTTCGCGCGTCTCTCCAGCGGCACGCGAATCGGCCCAGGTCACCAGTGAGGTCACTGGGTGATACTGGGCATCCAGCCCAACCAGACCGTGCATGGCAGTGGAGAGCGAGATCGCCAGCACCCGGGCGTCGCGCAGTCGCGCGACACAGTCAGCAATGGCGTCATCGATAGCTGCCAGTACTGTTGTCGGCTCCTGCACTTGCCAACCTGGTTGGGGTTGTTCAAGCGGATACTCGCGGAGCGCTGTGGGCAGGTCAGCAGGCGCGCCGTTGACGCCGAAAGCGGCCACCTTGACTGCTGTCGTACCGACGTCGACGCCGATTATGACGTCAGTCGTACGGCTGTTCATGTCACTGGGACTGGATGGCGGCGGCCTGATGAAGAACAGCGTCGACGAAGTCCTTGTCCCCGCCGAGGCCAGGCTCCAGAACGTCCAAGACAGCCGGTACAACCCGAGGCAGCTCGCCACCGTTTGCTGCATTCTGAGCCGGACCAGCTCCTGGGTCCTTGACCGGAGCGCCCAGCCCGCGCAGATGCAGCACCCAGGCGGCGATGGTGGTGGCGCAGCCGATCGGCACCCGCCCTGCCGCTCGCTCGGCGCGAATGGTCGGCACCGTGCGTACCACCAATTTGGTTGACCCATCCGCTGCTATTCGAGCCAGCTGATCGCCGGCCCGAGGGTTGGAGAAACGCGTCAACAGGGCTGCCCGGTATTCGGCGATATCTGCGGCCGGGAGGGTGAGATGGCGGCTTGCCTCGTCCCAGAACATCTCCACCCAAAACCTGAAGCCCGGATCGTCGATGGCTGCGTCGATTGTTGAGTGTCCCCGGATACTGCCGGCGTAAGCGAGCATCGAGTGTGCCCCGTTGAGCAGCCAGAGCTTGCGCTGCTCGAAGGGTTCAACATCATCAACCAGAGTGACACCTGCTTCTTCCCAGCGTGGCCGGCCGGCCGGGAATCTGCCTGAGACCACCCACTCGCTGAAAGGCTCAGTCGCTACCGGATATGCGTCGACGTAACCGCAGGCCTGCTGCACCAATGTCCGATCCTCGTCTGTGGTGCCTGGCGTGATCCGGTCCACCATCGAGGTCCCGAAGTCGACGTGGGAGTCAATCCAGTCAGCCAGGGTCTCGTCTAATAGGGCAGCGAGATCTTGGACCACAGTCTTTGTGACGGCACCGTTCTCCGGGAGGTTGTCGCAGGACAGGATGGTGAGCGCTGCTGCGCCTGCGGCGCGCCGGGCGACCAACCCTGACACCAGTCTGGCGGGCAGCGAGGCGACAGGTTTTCTCGGACTGGACCGCAAGGCTCCTAGATCGGACCCAATGACGTCCAAGCCAGCGTCAAGATGCCCGTCGGCGCCGCGGAGATACGCGGCCTCGGTGACGGTGATGGTGACGATCGCCACCTCGCCGCGGCTCAGATAGTCGAGGTACGCCTCGTGCTCGACGGCGCCGTGAACCGCCGAGAGCGCCGCGATCAGCTCGAAGCTGTCACCATCAGCGCTACGCGTGATCAAGGTGTACAAGCCGTCCTGCGGCTTTAATGCATCCGCCATGTCGGTGCGCCGACCGGTGAAGGCCGCGATCCCCCACTGGTCGGCATCGGGGCTGTTAGCGGTGTACCAGGCCTGATGCGCCCGATGGAAGTTGCCGACACCGAGATGGACCATTCGGACCGGCGCCGCCGCTGGCGTGTTGGGCAGCGAGCGGGACAGGCGTGGAAGTTCGCGCGCCGCGGTCACAGTTTGAACGCCCTCCTCGGATTGGTGACGACCAGGTCATGCATGACCTCCATCGCCTCGTCCTCGCCCAGCCGGTGCTCGGCGACCAGGTGTGCGACAAACCCGGCATCGAGTCGACGCGACATGTCGTGCCGTGCCGGAATCGAGCAGAAGGCCCGGGTGTCGTCAATGAAGCCGGAGGTCTTGGCGAAGCTGGC
>JAICEV010000309.1 GCA_025923975.1 Propionibacteriaceae bacterium | reverse complement strand
TCGCGGAGCTCAAAGATTCCGGTGTCAAGGTTGCATCGGTCGCCAGTGCGTTTCCTGCCGGACGTTCCAGTCTCGAGGTAAAGCTGGCCGATACCAAGATCGCGGTCGATGCGGGCGCCGATGAGATCGACATGGTGATCGACCGGGGTGCGTTCCTGGCGGGCCGTTACGGGATCGTCTGTGATCAAATCGCTGCGATCAAACAGGCGTGTGGCAACGCGCGGCTGAAAGTGATCTTGGAGACCGGTGAGCTAGCGACCTACGACAACGTACGCCGTGCCTCTTGGCTCGCGCTGCTCGCGGGCGCGGACTTCATCAAAACATCGACCGGCAAAATCTCGCCGGCCGCCACCCTGCCCGTTGTCCACGTAATGCTGCAGGCGGTCAAGGACTGGAAGGCTCAGACAGGTGAGCAGCGAGCGGTAAAACCTGCCGGCGGCATCCGCACCGCCAAGGACGCGGTCCGCTATCTGGTAGCCGTACACGAGGTTGCAGGGCCGGAGTGGCTGGATCCCTACTACTTCCGGTTCGGCGCCTCATCGGTGCTGAATGACTTGATCATGCAACGCCGCGCCCAGCTGGACGGCCACTACTCCGGCGCCGACTACGTCACTGTGGACTGAAGGAAATTTGATCATGAAATGGGAGTACTCTCCGGCGCCCGAGTCGCGCGCCATAGCCGATATCAAAGATCGCTACATGCCGTTCATCGACGGAGCGTTCAAGGAAGGCGGCGGGGAGGATCGCGACACCATCAATCCCGGGACCGGTGAACGACTTTCGACGGTCTCGACCGTCAATGCCGAAGACATCGATCGAGCGGTCACTGCCGCTCGCCGCGCGTACCAGAACGTCTGGTCAACCATGCCCGGCGCCGAACGAGGCAAGTACCTCTTCCGGATTGCACGCGCGATTGCGGAGCGGTCCCGCGAACTTGCCGTTGTGGAGACCCTCGATAACGGCAAGCCGATCAAGGAAACCCGAGATTTCGACGTACCCGCAGCGGCGCAACACTTCTTCTACCACGCAGGTTGGGCCGACAAGCTGCAGCACCTCGGGCTAGGGCGTGCCCCCCAACCGCTGGGCGTTGCCGGGCAGGTTATTCCCTGGAACTTTCCCCTCCTGATGGCGGCGTGGAAGATCGCTCCGGCGCTTGCCGCCGGCAATACCGTGGTGATCAAGCCAGCCGAAACCACACCCCTGTCGATCTTGGTACTGGCAGAGATCATTGCCGACGCTGAGCTGCCGCCGGGCGTAGTCAACATCATCACCGGAGCCGGCGATGTCGGCTCAACACTGGTGAACCATCTGGGCATCGACAAGGTCGCCTTCACCGGCTCCACCGCTGTCGGACGCCGCATCCAGCGCGAGCTCGCCGGGACCGGCCGCAAGATCACCTTGGAGCTCGGCGGCAAGGGCGCCAACATCGTCTTCGAGGACGCCGCGCAGGACCAGGCCGTCGAGGGCATTATCAACGGGATCTTCTTCAATCAGGGACAAGTGTGCTGCGCAGGATCCCGTCTACTGCTTCAGGAGTCGATCGCCGATGAATTCGTCGAGCGACTCAAGCAGCGGGTCGAAACGCTGCGTGTCGGTGACCCAATGGACAAGAACACCGATGTCGGCGCCATCAACTCCGAAGCTCAGCTTTCGCGCATCACCGCTTTGATGGATGCCGGGATCGCCGAAGGCGCTGAGCTGTGGTCTTCTTCCTGTCCGCTGCCGAAGAACGGCTTCTACCTCTCCCCCTCGATCTTCACCAGTGCGACCCCGTCGATGCGTATCGCACGGGAGGAGATCTTCGGCCCGGTGCTAACCACGATGACTTTCCGGACGCCCGATGAGGCTGTCACTAAGGCCAATAACAGCCCGTACGGTCTGTCGGCTGGGGTGTGGACCGAGAAAGGTTCACGGGCGATGGGTATGGCGGCGGCGTTGCGGGCAGGCGTGATCTGGGACAACACATTCAATCGGTTCGATCCGGCTGCGAGCTTCGGCGGCTACAAGGAATCCGGATTTGGCCGAGAGGGCGGACCGTCGGGTCTGGCTGCCTACCTGGATACCGACGATGAGGCGGTCGCGCAATGACTCACCTTGCCGTCTCCAAGACGTACAAGCTGTTCATCGGCGGCGCCTTTCCGCGTTCGGAGTCCGGCCGCACGTATCAGGCGCGCGACAACAAGGGCAACTTCATGGCCAATGCAGCGCTCGCCTCCCGTAAGGATCTCCGCGACGCCGTCGTCGCAGCCCGCAAGGGTTACGCCGCCTGGTCTAAGGCCACGACGTACAACCGCGGCCAGGTGATCTACCGGATAGCGGAGATGCTAGAGGGCCGCAGAACCGAGTTCATTGAGCTGATCATGATCAGTACCGGCGCCTCGTCAAAGGAGGCCGCTGAAGAGGTCGATACCTCGATCGATCGGCACGTGCACTACGCAGGCTGGACTGACAAGCTGGCCGCGGTGCTGGGCAGCGCCAACCCGGTGTCCAGCCCGCACTTCTCCTATTCGGCTCCGGAGGCAACCGGCGTGGTAGGAATCCTGGCACCGACTGGATCGCCGCTGCTGGGGTTGATCTCCGTGATCGCTCCGGTGATCACTGGCGGCAATGCCTGCGTAGTGATCGCTGCCGAATCTGATCCCTGCGTGGCAATGACGTTCGCTGAAGTGGCCGCGACCTCCGACGTACCGGCAGGAGTGATCAACATCCTGACCGGGAGGATTTCCGAGCTGGCGCCGCACCTTGCGGCCCATGCAGACGTCAACGCACTCGATCTGACTGGTACCAGCGTGGAGCTGCGGAAAGCACTGGAGCAGGCTGCCGCCGAGACGGTGAAGCGGGTCTATGTTCCTAAAGGTGTTCCTGACTTCATGGTCGCTCCCGGCACAGCGAGACTTCGCTCCTTTCTGGAGATCAAGACGGTCTGGCATCCCACCGGCGCGCTCTCTCTGAGCGGTGGATCCTCGTATTGATCACTGGCTGACCATCGCCGGTTGCGGCCGACATGATTATCGAGTGAGTCAAGGACCGCTCTAGCTGCTGCCGAGCGTCGGAGATAGCAAGTTCGCACCGTAGTTACAGCAAGTCGGGTGCACGGCTGAGGTCGTGGTGGCCGGTGGGTGTGGTGATGATGATCTTGTGCGGTCCGCCGTGGAGGCCGCAATCGATGAGTTTGATGCGCCAACCGGGCATTTCGCGTACGAGGTTGCCGCGGGCGCATGCGCCGCGGCCATTCTCCAACGTGGTGGGTCCGCCGTCACTGTGGCGGGTGATGTGGTCAATGTGGCGGATCGGTGCATCACAGAACGGATCACGACAGGTCTGATCACGCAGCTTGATGAGTCTGGCCAGCCAGCCGTCGAAACAGCGTCGGTTGGGGTCACCGCCGACCATCGGCCCGCGTCGGTTTGCCTCTGTTGTAGGTGCGGTGAACAGCCGGCGCCACCATTTGCGTCCCCGACTGGTGGTGAGGATTTCCCAGGCCAGCTCGTGGGGCAATGGACCATAACCGGGAATCACAGCAGCGCTGGGATCATCGGGGCTGATGAGGCTCTCAATCGGCATCATCAACTGCAACTCCACGTTCACATCGCCGGCTGTGGTTTGCCCGGTGAGGCGTTCCACCAACGTGTCGGCCATGATCTGATCACTGCTCCGGCCATCTCCGGTTGCCACGATGCCATCGGCGTGTTGTTGTAGCGCGGCATAGCAGGCGATGCCTTGCTCCACCGGGAGATAGCCGGTCAGCACCGCCATAGTGTCGGGTGCCGGCCGGACCCCAACCCGGCGGTGCTGGCGTTCGGTACGGCCCCGCTGCACATAGCTGTGCCGATCCGCCTCATAGGCGGCCTTCCGGGCACACCCGACGGCTGCCTTGAACCCCATCCGGGTGATGCCGGCAGCCTTGAGTTGCGCGTTCACCCGGCGCCGGCTCTCCGGGTCGAGGTGCCGAGTCTCACTCGCCACGGTTTCGGCGACACGTTCGCTCAACTCCCCAGAGACGAGTTGGGCGTAGGTGTCGGGCAGCTCAAACCACAAAGCTCGCGCCAGGTTGAGCCGTCTGGCGGCTGTCACCGGTGAGATGCGGCACGCCAGTCCAATCTGTTCGGCGATGCCGCGGCCAATCTTGTCCGGATGCACATCAGCGGCGAGTTGCTCAGCCACCTGCGATTGCGCGAACCGCACCGATTCGGCCGCCTGGAGCGCTGCGGTGGCGGCCCGCAGCTTCTCCAGAAGCGCAATCCGGTCAATCCGAACCGCGTCGGTGGTCGGCGGACCCTCGGTCACGGCTGCAGCAAGTTTGTCCAGTAAGTCCTCCAGGCACTCCAGGACAGGATCCGCCGCAGGCGGCTCGATGGCTTCGTTCTCCTGGAGCGCTGACATGCCTCATACGCTACGGAACAGCACTGACAAAATAGAATGGACGTTCGATCACTGGCAGGGTTTCGGGGCTGATCCGCCAGGTACGACCGTCTCGACAAGGGATTGCAAACCACAAGCGGAAGGAGGCACCCCGTGCTGAGTCAGGTCGCGAAGGGCGTGCTGACCCACCAGAGCGAGTTGCTCCAGAACAACGCAGTTGTCGTGCAAGGCCGGGCCGGCGTGTTGCTGATCGACCCCGGG